>JANTFG010000126.1 GCA_024763555.1 Thermoanaerobaculales bacterium | reverse complement strand
AATAAGAAACCCAAGAAAAGCACTTGATTCTTTATCGAGGCTCCGGTTCCGGTTCCGGCTCCTGTTCCTCCGGCAAAACAAGAAAAAAAGCGGGCCTTGAAGGGCCCGCTTCCAATTTCATGTGATGTGTTTGAGTTAAGCCGGGTGGGGAGTCCCCGTCGGATAGGGTCTCGGAGTTCCCGTCGGAAGAGGACGGGGAGTGAAGACAGGTTTTTTCCTGAGCTGGGCCGGACGGTGATTGAGCGGCCTCGTGATGGCCTTCCGAGGAAGAATTCGGAGCGGGACCTGGACCAGGGGCTGTAGCGGATCAGTGGTGTGGAAGATGATCTGAGATTCCAGGCCCTTCTTGACCTCGGCCGGACCGACGCCGTCGAGGAGTTTGACGCTGATGCTGTGGACCTGAGAAGGTTTCGGATCGACCACTGAGACCTCGACCAGCTCGGGATCAGCGACCTCGATCGAGGAGATCGTATACATCGTTTCCGCAGTGTTCGTGAGACGAAATGTCGTTGACCTCACTCCACCTCCGGAATCCTCGACCCAGAACCGAAGCTCCGCCGGATGGGCCTCGATGCGGGCTCTGATCAGGAGATTTACCGGAATCTCGATTTCGCCGGCCTTCGAATTTGAGGTTGTAATCCATGCCTTCGTTTTTCGGACTCCTGCTTCAACTCCCGGATTTAAACGCGCGACAAGCCAGACATCGCCCTGTTCCGGCTTGAAACCTGCCGGAACGGGGACCTGTGGGTCAAATGCCTCCGCACTGAGCTTGATTGCCGGATCATCAAAGCGGATCTTTTCGATCTTCAGAGCCTTCCCGTCGTTTGAATGAAAGAGCAGGCGCGTACTCTGTTCCTTTCCAATGGTGCCGTTGAAATAGATCAGGGGCCGCGGTCGGATTGTGATGGGCGATTCAACGGTGAATGCCATGCTGAGGCGGAGGCTCTTCGCCTCCTCACAATCCGTAAAGACCGAGATTGATTTCCTGAGTGTCGCGTTCTGGGTGCTTTTGGTGTGGACTTTTGCGACGAGCTTCCCCGACCGACCGGCCGGGATCACCGAGTCAAACTCGGCGACCGTGCATCCTCAAGAGGGTTTTGCGCGGATGATCTTCACGTCTTTGTCGGTGTCGTTATGGAAGATAAAGGTGCCGACCGCGTCATGACCAGCCACGATCTTGCCGAGTTTGAGATTCGCTTCCTCGACCCGGAAGCTCTTGTCTTGCGGTCTTTCCTGCTTTTCAGCATTCTCGTCTGCTCGGGCAAAGCCACTCAAAGTGGTCAATGCGAGCAGCACCAGAGTCAGTGTGAAGAGAAGCTTTCTTTTCATGTATACCTCCGCGCTTCTCCCTTCGGGGAAAAGCTGAGCGATTTTAACACCGCTCAAGTGTTTCTGCAGGGTAGATTGCGTCATCGATCATCAGGCCAAGCGTCGGGTGCGGGGAAGTCTCCCTCCACTGCTTCAGGAGATCCTCAATGTCCGGTGTCGGGATGAAACCGAGCCTTGGGGCCAGTTCTCCATCAAGTTCTGAGTGCAGGTGGACCTCGAATGCACTGGTTTTCTCCAGAATTCTCAAGCTTGTATGGCCGTACTGGATCCATTTCCGGGAAAGTGATGTAAGGATCGCCTCCGGTCGGGGATCTTGAAGGAAGGACTCCATGTCCCTTGAACCGGCCCCGGAAGCCATCGAAGCGCAGTAGAGAAGACTGCCTCCGGGCCTGAGAAAACGACAGGCGGCATCGAGAGCCTTATGGGCCTGGATCAGGGTGTCATCGGAGGGAAAACCGCCGCCTGAGGCGATC
This sequence comes from Thermoanaerobaculales bacterium, assembly GCA_024763555.1. Lineage (GTDB taxonomy): Bacteria > Acidobacteriota > Thermoanaerobaculia > Thermoanaerobaculales > Sulfomarinibacteraceae > JANTFG01. Next base: position 8,340 of record JANTFG010000126.1, on the reverse strand, counting down.
ATGAGATCGAATGGAGAGTTGATGCGGGATTCGAAGATTCCCCGAACATCCTCGACGGCCCTTGAGAAAGCTGCTCTCCATGGCCCGGCATAAACGGCGCCCATGCTCCCCCCCGGCCCGGGAAGGAGGCAGATTACCATTTCAGGCGGCCTGAGATCGGCGGCTTCGGCGATCTCTTCGGCAACCGGGTTTCCTGAGAGTCTTCCGGGTTCGCAGCCGGGGTGGCGGCGAGCCCGGCCGTCCGAGAAGCTGATGACCAGGGAGTGATTCTCCTGGATCTCCTCATAACCCGCCACTCCGGGGAAAATCATCTTCGGGCCGCCGCCGAATCCGGCGAAGTAGTGGTGGCGAACCGCACCGATGGTCAGGACGAGATCCGATTCGAAAACCTGCCGATTCAGGCGGATCACACGCCCTCCCGGGAGGCGCCCGGCAATTTCAAGGCGCCCCGGATCTCGGGCATCATGCTCCTCAACCGGGATGTCGGGAGGAAGATCTCCGAGAAGTCTCGCCAGCGCGGTCGGGCCTGCGGGGGGATGCGTCCCGCAGGCGATGAGAATTCGGATTTTCCGGATGCCGAAGTTTCTGAGTTCGGCAATAAGAGGGGGCAGTATCTCGGGCAGGGCGGCCTTGCGCGTTGCATCGGGAAGGATGAGAAGGGCCGAGTGCTTCTTCCGGGCAAGCTCTCCCAGAGGTGGGCCCTCAACGGGATTTTTCAGGGCATCAAGAACCCGATCCGCGAGGTCCTTTTCGAATTTCGGATACTCCGGGCGAAGGGCCCTGAGACGGAAGCCCCGAAGGTCCAGAGGAATTGAACTTCGGCCATAGGGAATGTGGGTGATCATTGGCTGAGAATCATCGCCTCGAAGTCTCCGATACTCCCGAATTGCTCGAAAGGCCGACCTCTTGCGGCATCAGGATTGGGGAGGGGAACGGCCTCCGAGGTCTTGAGGAGTTCCTCAAGGAGAATCTGGAGGGCCTTCATCGGTGTGGGCGCATCTACGAGTTTTCTCGGGTCGAAATCAGTACTTCTCAGTCGAATACCCCTGAGTTTTCTCCGGTTGCTCCATGGGGCATCCAGCAGGAGGTCGATGAGGAGAAAAGGCGATGATCCACTCGGCCGGATACCCCCGACGGCGACGACTTTCACCTGTTGCATGTCGAGGACTCTCTTCCCGCTCCCGATTTCGATCTTCAGCTTGCCCGAGGATGACCATGCCTTCGGTCGGGCATTCACGACTTCGAGCTGATGGTCGATGGGGGGGACTGGGGCCTTGAGATCTGTCGCAAAGGGGTCGGGCGCGGCACCAGGCTCCGATGCCGGCGCCATCCCGGCGGCGGGGGATTCAAAATCCGACACGGGCGCCTTCCTTACGATTTCCTGCATTTCGTCGCGTGTGTCCGGTGGTATTTCGGGATTCTCCAGGGCAAGGGAGGCAAAGGCGCCGGCGCTTGCGGCCCCGACTCCGGCGGCACTCCGGGCAAGGCGAACGAGGAGCCCCGGAGCAGTATTGAGATCGACCTGGTCTCGAACTGCGTCGACGGTTCTCTCAATGAGACTTGGTGGCGCCGAGTCGGATAGAAGCTCGACGACGCGTGCCGCGACTCCGGGATCGAGCCAGCCCGGCTCCAGCGCCTCCATGACTTCCGGCCAGCGGGTCTCAACGAAGGTGCTGTCCTTTTTTCTCAGGGCCTCCCGGATCGCCCCGAAGAACAGAGGTGCGGCCGCGGCCAGGCCTCCGATGTCCCGGCTGACATCCCATAAAGCCGCTGCAGCATCGATGTCTCCGGGAGTGCTCTTCAGATAGTCGATGAGCATCTCTCTCGCATGCCCCTTGTCACCGCGCCACATTTCGTTCAGTGCTCTCTCAAGCAGGGGGTTGTTATGGACGGTGGAAGCCTGTTCAAGCTTTTTCTCGACGAATTTTTTTTCGAAGTCGAGGTGACGTATCGCCAGGGCCACGACGACCCCGTAAGCAAAGCCCGCGACGTGCGCCCAGTGGGCGACGCCGCCTCCCTGGCCGCCGGCGTAATCAGAGGCCTGACCGAAAAAAATCTCACGTGCCAGCCACAGAGGCAGCATGATCCAGGCGGGCAGGGCGACGATTCGGGGCCTGAAGAAAAAGAAAAAGAGGAAGTTGATTTTCACCTTTGAATGCCGGATCAGGAAAGCGCCCATGACTCCGGCGATGGCGCCGGATGCCCCGACCAGGGGCCCCGTCATCTCCGGGTACTTGAGGCAGTAGATCAGGGCGGAAAGGACGCCGGCGGAGAGGTAGAAAGCGGCGAAGAGCGGGCGACCCCAGACATCCTCGATGTATGGCCCGGCAAGATATAAGAAGAGCATGTTTCCGAAGAGGTGCCAGAAACCGGCGTGCATGAACTGGTAGGTGATGTAGGCGAAGATCTTCTGGTGGGCCGGGACGAGGCCCAGGCTGTAATAGGGAGAGTCGGCCCGTGCTCGGTAGAGAGCTTTGACCAGGGTGTCGAGCTTCGCCTGTTGTTCTTCAAGAGACTCCCCGTTTCCCTTCCCGGCCCGGGAAGACTCTTTGAGAAATTCCTTGAAAGCGGAGCGCTGATCCTGAACATCAGAGATGTTGCCGAAAAGAAGGTCTTCGATTTCTTTTGGGAGTTTTGTCTCCGGGTGCTGGAAGAAATATTCGGCGACGGCCTGGGCCTTCCGTGAGATCTCGTGCTCGCTCTCGCGGACCGCCATGAAAGTCAGGAGGTAGACCGCCACACAGAGTCCCATCATGCTGAAGGTGACCCAGGGAAGCCTCCTGACGCTCTCCTGATCATGGCCGACTGGAATGAACATTCATCCTCCCGCGTGCTTTCTCCATTAGTATAGCCTGTCATGAAGGTAGCTGCCCTTGTTCTCGTTGAAACCGCCCACCAGGGAAATATGGGTGCGGCGATGAGGATTGCCGCCAATTTTGGAGTTCCGAGAATTCTCTTCGTCAGACCCCTGGTTGATCCCGAGGATCCCGAGGTTGCGGACTGGGCCTGCGGAGCAGGCAAGTACCTCAGTTGGGAGATTTTTGAGAGCCTGGAGGAGGCCCTCAGGCCATTCAGAACGGTTGTTGGAACGGCTTCCGGCAGAGGAAGGCCGGGTCATCCACTCCTCGAACCGGGGGAGGCGGGTGCTCAGATCGCAGCGAGGGGCGCCGAGGAGACGGCTCTCGTGTTTGGAAACGAGACCCGAGGCCTCTGCAGGGAGGATCTCGATTGCTGCGATTACGTCGTCCGGATCCCGACCGAAGAGAGTTTTCCCGTGCTCAATCTGGTTCAGGCCATTGCGGTTCTCCTGGGTTTTCTGAGTTTTGGAGTGGATGAAGCGGTTCTCCCCCGCAAAGAGATTCCGGCTCCAAACTCCAGGGTGGAGGCCCTGATGGAACATCTTGAGCGCAGCCTGATGGATATCGGGTATCTGGATCCGGCGAACCCGGCCCGCATCATGAGAAAGCTCCGGCGGATCATCGGAAGGGCCGCTGTGAGCGAGAACGAGGTTGCCATCCTCCGGGGAATCTGCCGCCAGATCGACTGGGCGGCCCGGACGGCGCCGATGGCCGGGGGAACACGGAAGCCCGGACGCTATGAACAGTCCGGGAACAGAGAGGGCTGAGCCGGGAAACCGGGCGCAGGCGCGATGGCGGTTTGGGGTGTTCGCAGGCTGATCGTTCTTCGGTCGGCTGTTTCGGCAGAGTCCGGGCCCGGGGCTACCGTCTCCCGCCGACAACTTCTCGATGGAGTTTCTCGGCCCTCTGAAGAAGTCCTGCATCCGTGGGATTTCGATCCAGAGCCGCCGAGAGGGCCATCGCGGCATCCATGTATTCTCCGTTTCGAAGCAGGAAGTCAACGAGGTGTTCTGCCGGTCGCGGGTCGTCGGGCAGGAGCTTGACGATCCTCTCCAGGGCCAGGCGTGCCTCAGCGATCTGTCCCGTTTTTTCTGCGACCCGGGCCAGATCTCTGAGAATGCTGATATTTGTCGGATCCATCCCCCAGGCTCGTCTGAGTTGTGCCAGGGCGTCCTCGAAATCACCGCGCCTTTCCGAAATACGGGCCAGTGCACGGTAGGGGTCGGAGACTTCCGGCGCCAGGAGGCGTGCTCTTCCGGCAGCGGCAACCGCGCCTTTCATGTCGTGGTCTTCAGCCAGGGCCTCCGCAAGAAGGGCCATGGCCCGGGCGCGAATTTGCGAGGGGAAACTCCTCCGGCCCGCGACTTTGCGGGCAAGGGTTTTTGCTTTCTCAAGTCTTCCATCGGAAAGCGCAAGGCGCCCTCTGAGGAGATCTGCCCTCGGGTGGCCGGCGAGGCTCTCGAGCAGATTTGCCGCTTCGTCAACCCTGCCCATTGAGCGCAGCAGCTGTTCGAGGTGGAGCGTGTTCTCGACTCTGAGCCTGGGGTAGGCCTTGAGGCGAAGCTCAGCTCCCTTGAGGAGTACGGTCTCTTCGTCCTCCGGGGTCAGATCGATCGGCGGCTGGCGGAATCCGGGTGCATAGGCTTCCGCCTGAGCCAGGAGGTGAAGGCCCTCTCCGAGATCTCCCTGGGCTCTGCGCGTCAGTGCAAGAAGACGAAGAATAAAGGGGTTGGTCGGATCTCGAAGAAGTGCGGCCTCGAGATCTCGGCGACCCTCCTTGAGGTCCCCGCGGATCAGCTCAAGGCGACCGGCGTTGAACCACCCTCTTGGATCGGCGGGAATTGTCTTTCGCTGGCGAGCCGAGAGGGTCTTCAGGACCGCGACCACCGATTCACGGGGAATGTCGCCAAGGTATGACAGATCGAGGCGTCGACTTCTGATGACGGCCGAGGGGAGGTTGAAGAGAGTGGAGGAGAGGATCCTTCCGGCTGCGGCCGTCGGATCGACTTCGAGCTGCTGCCTGGTTTTTTCTACCTGCCACCAGCCGATCGTACTGAGACTCTCGATGATCAGCGCCGAAAGGGCCAGGATCAGCAGGATGCGCGGAGCTTTCATGCCGAATTCACCAGTTTGTGCCAAAAGGGCGTCCTCCTTTTTCCAACTCCCATCCTACCCTATCCGCGTTTTCGACTGAGAATGAGCCTGCAGGCTGCTTTCAGCGGATTTCCGGATAGAATTGGAAGTTGGCACGGCATTTGCTTTCTATTCAGGGCAACCGGCCGCAAGAAGCCGGGTCAACGAACCCCAACCTCCTCCTTCCTCCTGAGGGCCCCCGGGCCCTCACTTTTTTGTTGAGAGGCGAGGATCGGGTCGCTCTGCGGCGATCTGCACCAATCTCTTGCGCTCCGGACACTTGCGGCGATGCTCGACGTAGCACCACTACGTCTCTGCTCGCCGCAAGCACCGGAGCATCAAGATCTCGGCACATCTCATCCACAGATCGACCCGACCCTCGTCTCCATTGGGAGGCGAGGAGCAGGAGAAGGATTGGAACGGTGGGGGCAGAGCCGGCGGCGGGCTGGAATCGATCGGCCCCTGGAAATCACTCCTTTACTTTCAACCCTTCGTGAGCCTGCGATCGATCGGGAGGACGAAGAAAGCCGCCGGGAATCCCGGCGGCTTAAAGATCGAATCAAAGAAGGATCATTTCTTTTTCGTCGGCTTGACCTGGCCTCCCGCCGTGAGCTGACCCTGAAGTTCCCTCCGTCTCTTCTGAAGTTCTCCGATTTCCTGCTGGAGCATTCTTCTTTCAAGGGGGCCGCTTTCCAATGCTCTCAGGCGTTTACGGGCTTCCTTTTTCCGGATGAAATCGATGGCCCGCCGAATGTCCGCCTGACTGAAATTGGCTGAGATCGAGGAGAGGTCCCTTTCCTGGGATGACGGTATTGCTCGGGCTCCCGGCGCCGGCAGCGAGGTCGACTTTGATCTCAGCGAGATGTTCTCCGACCCAGATGTGCCTCCGAGATTCCGACCCTGGGTCAGATAAGCCTTCTTCCCGAGTTCCTCGAGTTTGTTCTTGTCGATGACGATCTCGCCATCGTCGTTTCTTGCCGAGGGATCAAGCTGAACGACGCTGTTCCGACCCTGGTGTTCTTCCCGGGCTGCGGTCTTGCCGGTCAGATTCTCCTGCTCCCCGGCTCTCAGACCGGAAGGGAGCAGGAGAGTGCTGAGAAGGGCGATGAGAAGAAACCCCCGCCGGATCGCGCCGGCCGAAAAACCACGGTGCGGATTATTGGATGTATGTCTCATTGGAGTTCCATCCACCAGCGGACATTGTCCACTCCCGGGGCTCCGACAGGAATCTCAAGATCCGGAACCTCGACGATATGAGCTTGTCCATCTTCCCCGACCCCGGATTGGCTGACGATGACCTTTGTTCCGGCCATTCCGAAGCCTCCGCTGGTGCCTGCACCGGCATCGTAACTATCCACCGCGATGAAGTCGGCGCTTTCGCCGTGTTCGAGAATCTCAGAGGGATTGAATTCCAGTTCGATGATGAATGATTCTCCGACACATTCTCCCGCAAGGGGATCGTAGGCGAGAAATAAGGCGAGTGGGTTGAGGGTGGAACCCTGAGCCGGAGTGAGCATGATCGGCGAAGCGATGACCTGCGCCTGATCGCTCAAAGTCGTCACGCTCGAGTCCGGCGGCACATAACCCTTCGGAAGCCTGACGTCGGTAATCGAGATGCTGGTACGGTTCACTGTCCCGTCCGAGAGATCTCGGACGCCCACATAGAGTTTCGGTACGAATGAGGCCGTCGTTCCCGTGACATTCTTGCTCAACTCGTAAAAGCTGCCCGAGCCGAAGGCGAAGAGGTCATAGTTGGGGACCGGCGCGGGATAACTCCCGAGAGCCGGAGAATAATAGACGGGCTGAGAGCCTCCAAGATCAAAGATGACCTCCCGCGTTTGCCAGCTGCTTCCCGTGAAGGACCAGATCCTGCCGTTGAGGTCAGCCTGAACAGCCTCGTCGACGAGATTGTCGGCGTGGAAGGTTTCGGACGTGGTCTGCCAGATGCTTGAATCCGCAAAGGCCTGGTTTCCGACCAGGAAGGAGGAAGAGTTTTCCAGGCTCAGTTTCCGCTGAAGCTCCCCGGTTGCCGGGTTCAGGAACATTACGGTGGGATTGATCGAGTTGGCGGTATTCTCCAGGTAGCCTCCGCTGAGAAAGAGCTTGGAGAAGCCATTCGCGTTGTGGTCGATCTGATCGACGCCGACGGAGGGAATGCTCCAGGTGATCCCGAGGTCGGGATCCTGGCCTGTATTGCTCCCGCCGAACCGACTCCAGAGAATACTCACGGGTTCCGAAGAGGAGTAGTCGGGGTCGGCCTCTACAGTGTCGTTGCCGATCGTACGTCCGGGGAAGGGATGTGTGACGTCGATCGCGTGGATGGCGCGGCCTCCGGGTCCCTCGGCAGCATAGATGACGGTCCGGAAATGTTGAGCGTCGGAGTCCCAGACGTCGGCTGTTCTCAGGGAATTGGCAATTCCGAAAATGTGGTCGCTGGGCGCCTTCTTCTCCCCGGTGATGTAGGTCGTAGGATCGCTGAGGTATTGACTGTACAGCTTCAATTGGTTTTCAATCATATCCGGAGGGAGCAGGGCCAGAATCTCGGTTCCATCCGTCACATCAAAGGCGTGGATCATCCCATCCGAGGAGCCGACCCAGACGAGCTTCCGCCGGGAGGCATAGGTCCTCTCGAATTCATTGTGGTTCTGAATATCGCCCTGTCTCCAGCGAGCCGGAGGGCCGATGACTGTCGGTGTTGTGTTCATCAGGGCCCCGAGCTTCCAGGGGCGGCTGTGACCTTCCCCGTCGTTGCCCCGGATGAAGTCGATGACAGAAGCGTCGACTCCACATTCGTTGCAGAGATCGTTGATGGTGCTGACATTGGCGCTGCTGACCTCGATGAGGTTGTTCTGCGCATTCCAGGTGTAGATCTTTCGGGGGAAGTCGTGATTCGTTGCGGCAAGAACCTCTCCGGCATCCCAGATCTCCACCCAGTTGCTGGTCTGTCTCGTAAAGCCCCGGAGGTGACCCTGCCACCCGGGATACTCTGAACTGGCCACCATGCCGATCTTGTCCGTTCCTCCGACCGAACCCGAAACCGCCGGCGCAGACGAGGTGTAGTCCCCGGCCCCCATCGAAGACACGATGCTGATCAGAGCCTCGCGGAGTTCATCGACGGAACTGGCAAAGAAAGCGTAGTCGCCGTGGTTTGTGTCATAGACGTTGGTGTCATCCGCGCTGAGGTAGGGATCATCATCGATGCTGATTCCCGAGTCGTTATTCGGGCTGGAAGCATCGGTCCGCCCCTTGTAGGCCGTATAGTTGAGTTCGCACCTCCCGATTTCCGAGCTGATGCCGATGGCCCAGGTTCGTATCTTGAGCCTGGGACCGTTTTCGCCGGCCAAACGAT
>JANTFG010000125.1 GCA_024763555.1 Thermoanaerobaculales bacterium | reverse complement strand
GGAGAGATCGACGCCCTCGAGGAGGATGTCGAAGTCCTCAGCCGCGCGGAGGATGATGCCGCCCTGTTCCCAATCCCACTGGTCCGAGAGCCGCAGCCAGAGAGCTCCGGCATCCCGTCCGACGGCAAATGACACCTCATTCCCGGCGTCGGCCGGATCAGCTGCATCGATCAGGGGACATGAAAGCCAGGAAGCTGCCCTGGTGGAACTGCCGCGCAGATAGGGACTGGCCCCCGGTTCACCAGGATCCGGAGCCGGGGAGTTTCCGGCAGCATAGAGAACTCGGGTCCGAAATCCTTCGGGCAGGAGGCTCTCGAGCTTTTCCAGGCTGCGACCCTTCAGACTGGAGACCGCCAGATCCTCCCATTCCTCCAGGTCCGGGACGGGGAAGCAGTCTTCTAATGTGAAGTTTCCGGAAAAAGTCGGGTGCGGAGTTTGAGTCTTCATACACGCTCCAACGGCGGTTCACCCGCCACAGCTGCGCATATTACTCCGTTTCTTCAACAATGGAAGCTGTTCTTTGCCTGTCGATCTCGCTATGTCATGATGGGGAATGAAGTTCTTCAGGAATATCCTTCTCATCTCGTTGTTTTGCTCTCCGGTTGCGGCTCAGGTGATGGCGCCTTCATCAGAGGGCCTGACCCGTATTCCCGGCCCCGCTTGCGAGGACGGGATTATTCTTGACGACGGGACGATGGAAACGGCCTATGGCTGGGTCCCCTCGGCGATCTGGGGAGAATACGTGCAGCTGTTTTCCCGCGAGGCGATGAGTTCGACGATTCTGGATTCCATCTGCGTGTGCTGGACCCGGACCCGGGAGGACGACAGCCTGGATTTCGAGATTGTTGTCTACAGGCAGGGCCCGGACGCCCCGGGCGCCACGCCCTACATGACGATTCCCGCCCATGTCGACGGTGTTCCCCGCTACGGCGAGGGCCGCTTCTATGAAATTTCGACGGCGGAGTTCTCGCGCACGCTGCCGGCTGGAGACTGGAGTGTCGGAGTTCGCTGGAACCCTTCTGTGGATCAGTTTTTCTTTCTCTGTGCGGACCAGAGTCCGAGCGATCAGCCGGTACCGGGCTTTTTTCGGGACGACCGCGCAGATGGGGAATGGGGCTCGGTTCTCGAGACCACTGATCCCATGTTCCAGGCCCACCGTGCCATGATGCTGAGACCGCGCCCCGTCCGGGTCGGGTGGGTTCCCACCCTTGGCCGTTTGGGAGTCCTGGCGATGGTTTTCTTCATGGCGAGTGCCGGTCTGTTTTTTCTCCGTCAGCGCTGAACCGGATATCATAGGCAGTGGAGTGAAGAATGTGCCAGGATGCAATCAGCCCGAAATCTCATGAGGCCTTCGTCAACAGGGAGCTGAGCTGGCTGGAGTTCGCACGCAGGGTCCTGGCGATGGCGGAGGATGAAAAGACGCCGCTTCTGGAGCGCATCAAGTTCGTCGGAATCGTCGGAATGCTGCACGATGAGTTTTTTATGAAAAGGGTTTCCGGCCTCAAGGCTCAGATCCAGCGGGGTGTCCGGAAGCTCTCCATCGACGGTCTGAAGCCGGAAGAGGAATTCGCGGCCTGCCGACGGGCGGTTCTGGAACAGTCCGACATGATGAGGCGGGTGATGAGAGAGGGGCTGAGGCCCCGGCTCAAAGAGGTCGGTGCGGCGATTTTCGACTGGGAGGAGCTGGAAGAAGCCCAGCAGCTGGAGCTTCGGGACTATTTCCAGCGTTCGGTCCTGCCCATCCTGACGCCCCTTGCCGTTGATGCCCAGCATCCCTTTCCCTTCATTGCGGGCCTCTCCCTCAACCTGGCGATTACGCTGGGAAAGGGAGGAAAGCGGCGTTTTGTCTGTCTGAGGGTCCCGGCGAATCGACAGAGATGGGTTCCGGTTCGCCATGGTCGGGGCTGGGTCCCCCTGGAACAGATTATTTCTGCCAATCTTGATCTTCTCTTCCCGGAATCAGGCTCGGTGTCGGTTTCGGTGTTTCGGGTGACCCGTGGCGCCGCGGGGCAGACGGAGCGCAGCGGTGAATTGGAGGAAGGGGAGGCGCCCGCGGCGCCCGGCTCCGTCATCGCACTGGTCACGGACGAGTTGAGGGCCAGGAAGTTTGCCGGTGTCGTCCGCCTGGAGGTTTCTGAAAATATGCCGGAGTCGCTTCGCCTGTGGCTGGCGGAGCAACTCGGTCTCGATGCGGAGGATATCTACGAATCGGGGGCCTGCCCGGCCCTCTGCGATCTCATGAGCTTTCGGGCTGATGGCATGGAGGAGTACCAGGATCCCGAATATCGGGCCCGAACCCACCCGCGACTTGTCGGCATCAAACCCGACGCTTCCTCCGAGTTATTCCAGGAGATCCGGCGTGGAGATATTCTCCTCCACCATCCCTATGACTCCTTCGATACCTCGGTCGTCCGCTTCATCAGGGCGGCCGCCCTGGATCCCGATGTGCTGGCCATCAAGTTGACGGTTTATCGGACCTCCTCGGACTCTCCGATCATCAGGGCATTGGCGGAAGCGGCACGTAGAGGCAAGGAGGTCGCGGTCGTTGTGGAGATTACGGCCCGTTTCGACGAGGCGCCGAACATCCGGTGGGGCAAATTCCTGGAGAAAGAAGGGGTCCACGTCGCCTATGGCGTGGAACGCCTGAAGACCCACGTCAAGGCGGCGCTGGTCCTTCGGGAGGAAGAGGATGGAATCCGCCGATACGTGCACATCGGCACCGGAAATTACCACAGCGGAACGGCCCGCCTCTATGAGGATCTTGGCCTGTTCAGCTGCGATCCGGATCTCTGCTCGGATATCTCGGATGTTTTTAATGAGTTGACCTCGGTGATCGCGACAAAGAACCCAAGGAAACTTCTGGTTGCCCCTCATAATATGAGGAGTCGCTTCAAAGAGCTGATCAGGAGGGAGGCGGCCCATGCGGAGGAGGGAAAGGCGGCGGCAATCTGCGCGAAGATGAACCAGCTTCAGGATCCTTCGATCATTCGCGAGCTGTATAAAGCCTCGATGAAGGGTGTGAGAATAGATCTCATCGTGCGCGGACTCTGCAGCCTGCGCCCCGGGGTCGTTGGTTTGTCGGAAAACATCAGGGTCATCTCGGTTCTCGGGCGTTTTCTGGAACACGGCAGGATCTACCGTTTCGAAAACGATGCTTCTCCGGAGTTCTTCCTGGGCTCGGCGGACTGGATGAAACGCAATCTTGACCGGAGGGTGGAAATTATCACGCCGATCGAGTCACCCGAACTCAGAACGCAACTTGACTCCATTCTCGACGTATACCTTCGGGATAACGCTTCGGCGTGGGAGATGCAGGCGGACGGTTCCTATCTCAAGCGGAAACCTGAAGAGGGAGAGGATATCCGGGCGGCCCAGGAGGTTTTCATCCGGCAAAGATGAAGCTGCGAACTCAGGATTTCAGGAAAGGATGACAATTGGACGCAATACTCAAGTTGCAGGGTGTGAGTAAGGATTTCGGCAAACATCGAGCGGTTGATCACCTGAGTTTCGAGGTCCCCGAAGGGGCCATTTTCGGGCTGCTCGGTCCGAACGGTGCGGGAAAGAGCACCACGATCAGGATCATCATGCGAATTCTGATGGCCGATTCGGGGGAGGTGATTTTCCAGGGGCGGGAACTGGATGATGAGCGCAGGCGAGACATCGGCTACCTGCCCGAGGAGCGGGGACTCTACACGAAGATGAAGGTGATTGACCAGCTGGTGTACCTCGGGAACATTCGTGGAGTTTCGAGGTCCGAGGCGAAGAAACGGGCATCCGACTGGCTGGAACGATTCCAGCTGGAGCAGTGGGCGCAGTCGAAGGTCGAGGCCCTCTCCAAGGGGATGCAGCAGAAGATTCAGCTGATCGGCGCCATGATTCATCAGCCGCGGCTTCTCATTCTCGATGAACCCTTTTCCGGGCTCGATCCCATCGTGACCCGGGAGTTGAAGGATCTGCTGCTGAAGATGAGTTCAGCGGGTGTGACGGTGGTGCTGTCCACCCACGTGCTCCCCCAGGTCGATGAACTCTGTTCCCATATCTGCCTGATCAACCGCTCCCGTCCCATTCTCAAGGGAGAGCTGGAGGAGATCCGGACACGCTACGGCGGGCAGCTCTGGAAGCTCCGTTCCCGCCTCTCGACCGAGGAACTCGAGAGTCTTCCCGGAGTTGTTTCCGTGAGGGCCCTCAAGGATGAATTCCTCGTTGAGGTTCAGGAGGCCGAAACCGAAATCTTTGTTCGGGAGCTTGCGGCCCGCGGCGGTCTTGAGGGTCTGGCCCGTTTCGTTCCGGATCTTGAAAATATTTTCCTGAGAGCGGTGGAGGAGGACAGTCGTGATGCTCGGTAGATCTTTTGTCGTCGCCCGTCGAGAGTATTTCGAACACGTCCGAACCAAGGCCTTCTGGTTGTCGACGCTGCTGGTGCCGATCTTTATGACGGCCATGATGGTGATCCCCGCCTGGCTGGCCTCCCGCGGGGGCGGAACGGTCAAGGTGGCTGTCCTGGACCTGACGGGACGCTATTTCTCGGGTCTTGAAGAGAAGGTTGACACGCGTCTCTCAGCGCCGACTGAGAAACTGAAGATTGAGCTGTTTGAACAGGATCCCGGCGTGGATCCCGAGCGCACCAGGGAGGAACTCAAGCGACGTGTGCATGCCCGCGAATTTGACGGCATACTCATTCTTCCGGAGAGTCTCCCGGGATCGGGTGCGCCGCAGTACGTTGCGCCCAATGTCGCCGCCTTCCGGCTCCTCTCGGTCCTCGATTCGGTTGTCAACGAGATCTTGATCGAAGATCGGCTCAGCGGCGCCGGACTGGATCCCGAGAAGGTTGGAAAACTGACGAAAAGAGTGGATCTCGAGACCTTCAAGCTCGGAGCGGAAGGTGAGGAGACCCAGGACCAGGGACAGGTCTTTCTGCTCTCCTACGGCCTGGTGATGATCATCTTCATGAGTGTCCTGGGATACGGGATCTACGTCATGCGCGGCGTGCTGGAGGAGAAATCCTCCCACATCGTTGAGATCATCATTTCGGCGGTGCGTCCTTTTGAACTGATGCTCGGGAAGATCCTCGGCATCGGCGCTGTCGGATTGACCCAGTTCATGCTCTGGTCCCTTGTCGCTCTCGCGGTCACTTCCCCGGGAGTGGCGGCCGCTGCGGGTCTGGGAGCGATCGAGATGCCATCCATGCCGGTTTCGCTGATGGTGTTTTTCGTGGTCTTTTTTGTCCTGGGTTTCCTGCTTTACGGCACGCTTTATGCCGGTATCGGGGCCGCATTCAACACGGAGAAGGACGCGCAGAACTTTCAGAGTGTGATCACGCTTTTCCTGGTGGCGCCGCTGATGCTGATGATGGTCATCTTCAACGAACCCAACGGAACGCTGGCGATTTCTCTATCCTTCGTTCCCTTTTTTACGCCGATGCTGATGTTCCTGAGGATGACCCTGGTACGGGTGCCTCCGGTGCAGATCGGCGCCTCAGTTCTGCTCCTCGTCCTGTCGATTTTGGCGATGGCCTGGATCGTCGGCAAGATCTATCGGGTGGGCATTCTCATGCAGGGATCAAAGCCCGGTTTCAAGGATATCCTGAACTGGATTCGACAGGCCTGAGCCGGTCTCTGAAGGGAGGCGGGCGCAACGTCGGAAATCAGATTCCGGAAAGGCCAAGTGCCTCAAGCATTGCCCGCTTTGGGGGGATCCGGGTCTCAAAAGCGGCGAATTGAGCCATGCCCTGGTAGGCCAGCATGGTTCGCCCGTCGACCGTGGTCTTTTCCAGGCTCTGTGCCAGGCGAATCAGAGAGGTCTTCTCTGTGCCGTAGACCATGTCCAGGACGGCCTCGGCGCCCCGTATCTCGTCTTCGCTGAAAGGCAGAGGGTCATCGCCACCGCTCCCCAGCGGCGTCGCGTTGATCAGGATCTCCGCGTCGAGTCCTTCCGGGGCGCTTTGAATCTTCAGGTTTTCAGCGATCCCGGCGCATTTTTCCGGGTCGCGTCCGCGAAGGTAGACTTCGGCCCCGGCCAGGTCCAGACCGACGGCTGCACCGCGGGAGGCGCCACCGCTTCCCTGGATCAGCACCCGAGCGCCCTCAATCCCGATTCCCGCCGCCTTGAGCGAAGCCGTGACTCCGTCCGCATCTGTGTTTTCGGCAATGATTCGGTCCTTCTTGAGGATGAGGGTGTTGGCAGCGCCGGAACGCCGGACCCGCGGGGCCGGAAAATCCGCTGAACGGGCCGCGATCTCCTTGTACGGCCGGGTGACGGCCCATCCGCCGACCGGCAGGTTGAGGCGATCGAAGGCGGTCTCGCCTTCCGGGCGAAAAATCTCGTCGAGATCAGAGGGATCGGAAAGACTGATGGGCAGGAAGAGGTCTGGTATCCCGAGTTCCCGGTAGGCCGCAGCGTGCAGGATGGGGCTCAACGAGGTGGAAACATCCGAGCCGACGACTCCGAAGATGCGCCGGGGTGGCCCCGAGAGATGGCCGCAGACGGCCTCCATTTCCCGGAGGGTCTTCTGCCCGGGAGCGGCGGAGGCGCCATGCCGCCAGGATGTAAAGCCGAGGGGTGCGCCAAGCAGTGGAGACAGGAAGCGCGTTGGAAGACCCACTGTGCCCATGCCGAAGGCGATCAGCCGCCCGGCGTCCCGGGCGGTGCGCTTCTGCTCGGGATTGAATAGAGCGAGGGTCTTTTCAAGATCTCTGATTCCGGATGGGGACGTGATGATTTTGATCAGAGCTGCGGGACATTCCAGCATCTCTCTCGCGATGTCCTCGATATTCCCGGGCACGGACTCGGGATCATGGAAGGAGAGCATGTATCTCTCCGGGCTGAGGCCGAATTCCCGGATCAGGCTTCTGTCGCGCTGGAATTCGAGATCGATCATCGCAGGAGCGGCCATCAGTGCTTTCCGAAGGATTTCCCGCCGTTGGCCCGGGTCATCGGGTCCGCGTCCTCCTTCGGCTGTCGAGCGAAGGGTCAGCAGAAGGGGCAGGGGAGCGGCGGCGACGGCCGCCGAGGGCTCAAGCCCGGGAAAAAGGTCCAGGCGGATTTCGACGATGGCCGCCCCTTCCGGCGGGTTGGCGAGGAGAGCGATCGGGTCCTCTCCGCACTCCGGGGTCAGGCTGACGATCCACTGCATATTTTACCAGTCGACGTCGACCTGACGGGCCTTGCCGGAAGTCCGGCCCACCAGGACGCATCGATTCCTCTTGCCGAAATCGTAGACTTCCTTCGTGACGCGCACGTCTTCCTGACAGTATTCCGCGATTTTCTCGATCTCTCCCTGCTTCCACCACTCCAGGGCCTGAAGTCCGTCGGCGCTCTTTCCGGCGCCGATCGTGGCGCCGGCAACGCTCTCCAGTTTCGGGCGAAAGCCCAGGCGTTCCTCGAGGTCATACATCAGGTCGCGGGTCGGAAGGGCCTGGAGGTCCTCGTCGGTGTAGGCCCGCAGCACCTCGTAGTCGAAACCGCGGATGTTGTAGCCGACGACGAGATCGGCCTCGAGAAGGATTTTGATCAGGCCCGAAATCGTATCTTCGTAGAAGGTAGTGTAGCTGTCTGTCGCATATTCATAGCTGACCCCGACTGAAACTCCCAGTCGGTGCAACTGCGAACGTCCGCCGACCTCGGCAAAGGAACGCTGTGTTTCCAGGTCGAAGACGACGACCTTCTGTCCTTCGGGAACCTCCCGCAGGGGGTTTTCTTCGAAGAGTCCCATCTGTCCGTCCCAGATCTCCATCCAGTCCTCCATGCTCCCTCAGGCAGACTCTAACGCAGAATCGGGGGAAAGAAAACGGTCGGGTGGAGATTGCGGTCATGGATCAGAGGTGAATCTCGGCATCGTAGAAATGTAAAACTGAGCTGATATGGAAATATCAAGCGATGACATGCTGTTGGAAAAGGTGGATAGCCGGATCAGATCCGGACATCCGATCGAATGACCCACGAGGTGGAGATCTCGGGGTTTCCGGAGGCAGAGATGAAGAAGAATGTTGGTGGTATGGATCGTCCGCTCAGGATCATTGCCGGGCTCGCCATTGGAGGACTCGGCTTCTATTATCATTCATGGTGGGGCCTCGTGGGGATCATCCCGCTCGCGACCGGGCTGATCGGCTGGTGCCCGCTCTACTGCCCTCTGAAGATGGATACCTCGAAGTAGCGGCCCTACTTCAGCCCGGGCTGATCTTCGAGAATACTCAGCTCGATCCTGGATTCCTGATCACCCGAAAGGTAGACCCGATGGGTCGCGCTGATGAAGTCCTCCCGGGTGGCCTGGAAGATGTTGGGCACGAAGTGCTGAGGATTCCGGTCGAAGAATGGGAAGAGCGTGCTCTGAATCTGCACCATGATCCGATGTCCTTTGAGGAAAGTGTGGAGGATCGGCTGAAGCGGAATCGATACGGTCGCGGCTTCGCCGGGTACGAAGGGCACGGCGTGATCATAGCCCTCCCGGAAGCGCCCGCGGAAGATCTCCAAGCGGATGAGCCGCTGGGTCCCGCCGAGGTCCTTCTCACCGGATTTCGGGTCAAATCCAGGGAGGCGTCCGGGGTACTCGTCGATGATCTTGACGACCCAGTCGGCATCGGTTCCTGTTGTGGTGACGTGGAGTCTTGCCGTCAGCGGCCCGGCGATCGTCAAATCCTCTTTGAGATTATCGCTGCGAAAAACAAGAACATCGGGTCGCCTCGCGGCAAATCGCTGATCCTGGGTCATATATTCCCGATCCCAGCCTGTCGTGATGTTTGTCGTATAGGGAACGGGTTTTGCGGGATCGCTGATGAATTCGGCAAACTCTTCGGATTTGTTTGAATCCGGTTTCCAGTCGAGTCGCCCTCCGGGCTGGAGGTACAGGGAAGTTTTTCGGGCATTCTCGGGCGGCCAGCGGTCGAAGCTGCGCCAGCGATTGGCGCCGGTTTCAAAAATCAGGGCTTCAGGCAGGGCGAATTCATCTCCGCCCTTGAGGTAGTGGTGAAAGAATGGAATCAAGAACCGCGTCCTGAAGTCTTTGCCCGTTGCGAAACCGAAATCCGCCTCGCCCAGTGTCCTCCCGTCTCTACGCAGCCACGCGCCGTGGGACCAGGGCCCCATGATGAGGGTATTCGTGATCCCGGGATTTTTCTCCTCGATGCTCGCGTAGGTATGCCAGGGTCCGTAGAGATCCTCGGCGTCAAACAGACCGCCGACGGTCATGACGGCGCAGTGAATATTGTGAAGGTGGGGGAGAATATCCCTGGCCTGCCAGAATTCATCCCGATTCGGGTGGGCGATGACCTGCTCCCAGAAGGGAATTTCATGGTGGAAGTATCTGGTGTTGATTTCGGAAAGAGGACCCAGGTCGAGGAAGAACTGATAGCCGTCGGGCGTTTCGTGGTCGAAACTCTCCGGCCATTCGGTGGTTTTGCCTTGCCGGACGACCCCGAATGATGCGAAGAAATTGAAACTGAGGTTGAGGCTGAAGGCGCCGTGATGGTGCATATCATCGAAGAACCAGTCGGCGATGGGTGCCGAGGGCATGGCGGCTTTGATGGCCGGATGGGTATCGATAATGCCGGCGGAGGTATAGAAACCCAGATAGGAATTGCCCCAGATTCCGACGCTGCCGCTGTTGAAATCGAGGTGGGAAATCAGGTATTCAACGGTGTCGTAGGTATCCGTGCTCTCGTCGGTTTCTTTTGCCTTCTTATGGTCCCGGTGGGGGCGCATGTCGATGAAATCTCCCTCCGACATGAAACGACCCCGGACATCCTGTTCGACGAAGATATAGCCCTCCCGCATCATTTCTTCCGGAAGATAGAAAGAAGCGGGATAGCGATCGGCGCCATAGGGACCGACGCTGTAGGGTGAACGGGCCAGCAGGATCGGGTAGAGCTTCTCCTGCGAGGCGTCATTGGGTACGTAGGCGACCGTGAAAAGCCGGATTCCGTCCCGCATCGGGATTTCGAATTCCACCTTGGTGTAGTGCGAGCGGATATAGGCCCCGGTGTTCTCCTCCGCTGATACCGCTGAAATACCGAAGCCCGTCAGAATCAGGAACCCGAGTACAAAAAAACGACGCATCAAATCCTCCCGGTGCCGAATTATCGACTTTGAGGGATACGAAAGATCCAAGTCGGAGTTTCGATTGGGAAAGCAGAAAGGCCTCCCGCGCTGGATAAACCGGCGCCTCGTCCGAGATACCGGATTTGGCTGGCGGAATTACCAGCGCCTCAGGTCT
>JANTFG010000124.1 GCA_024763555.1 Thermoanaerobaculales bacterium | reverse complement strand
TGCTCCTGTGACTCATTCCCAGGGAGGGATAGATGAAATCTCGACATGGCTGCTTCGAATGGTATGAACTGCTGACGATGGACACCCCTGCTGCACGGGACTTCTATACGAAGCTGATCGGCTGGAGCATGATGGAGTGGAACGAGCTGGAGGAACCCTATGCGATGTGGGTTGCCGGGGAGCGGCCGATCGGCGGCCTGATGGAACTTCCCGATGAGGCAAAGGCCTGCGGGGCTCCACCGCACTGGCAGGCCTATGTCGGGGTGGACGATGTCGATGCGACAACCCAAAGGGCGAAAGAACTTGGTGCGAAGATTTTTGTCGAGCCTCAGGACATCCCCAAAGTAGGACGTTTTTCGATTTTTGCGGATCCCCAGGGCGCGGTCATTTCCCCCTTCAAGTCCTTTGAATCCGCCGCTGACACACCGGAGGGAATGCCTCTGATGCACTTTTCCTGGAATGAACTGGCGGCGGGGAAGTTGGAGTCCGCATGGGCCTTTTATTCGGAGATCTTCGGATGGACGGTTTTCGAGGACATGGACATGGGTGAGGCCGGAGAATACCGCATCTACGGGCGGAAAGGAGGAGCGCCCCTCGGCGGCTTCTACACAAAGCCCTCGGAGATACCCGGCCCTCCTTTCTGGCTCCACTACATCACCGTCCAGGATGTCCACGAAGCAGCGCCGCAGGTTGAAGGCCTCGGTGGAAAAATCCTCAATGGCCCGATGGAGGTCCCGGGAGGCGGGAGCATTCTTCAGTGCATGGATCCTCAGGGCGCTGCCTTCGCACTGTACTCGGAGGGCCCACAGAGCTGAGGGAGTCGAGTCTCCTCCGAAAACCTGCCCTCTGAACAGAACAGAGGACAGTATCGAGTTCCTATTCGGGCCTGGACCCGGTGGGCCCTTACTCCTCCAATATCACCCAAATCGGATCGTTGGAGCCCTTATCGACAATCGACAGCGCGCCCGCAACAGGGTCCTGTCCGGAGCTGACGGAAAAACGGTGTTGAAAATTCACTGAAGGTACCTGAGCATAAATGGGCGCAGGGCAGTAATTTCGGCTCTCCTGGAGGTCGGAAAGGCGAGGACCTCTCTGAGCCTGTCCCTGGGGCCGGAGCCGCACATCCGGAGCAGATTCCGGAGCAGGGAGCCGGGGCCGAAGCCGGGGCGGCTGTGGGTCTCTGAGCTGAGTGGGTTGGCCGGGCGCGACTTTGATGTCTGAAGCTGGAGCAGGAGCGGGTGACCGCAACCGGAACAGCATCCGGAGTCGCAAACCGGAGTCCGGGTCGTGACAGTCGTGGGCGGCTGGTTACGGATCCTCACTGCTACCGACCAGCTCCAGCGTCTCCTGGAAATCGTCCCGCGCCACATCGGCGCTCCAGGGTTCGATCACGGAGAAGGGAACGATCCGCTCCTGCTGTCCCACGTGGACGCTACGGCCGAGAAGCCAGTCGGTGGTGTCCGAGAAGGCCCGCGCCACGTCGTCCTCGGTCCAGGAGCCCTCGGTGCCGTAGTCGAGGCCCAGGATAGGGTCCGAAAAGCGGTACGGCTGACGGGAGAAGCTCCCCACAGGCTGACACACCGCGAAGGTTGTGGCCGCCGCTGACTGTACAAGCGGCCACACGGGGACCGTGTCCCCGCCGCGAACACTGAGGCGCTCCGAGCACCACCACGCCGCCAGCCCCAGTCGTCCGCTGCCGACCCCGTGCTGCCACAGCACTTCCCACACCGAGGCGCTTCCGAAGAGCGCGTGCACCTCCATGGCGATCGGCGTCGTAGGGAAGGCGTCGAGGTAGGCGTCGAGGATCTCCAGGTAGGCGTCCTGAAGACGCCTCTCGGTGTAACCGGCGGCCGAATACTCGGCCTCGTCCACCCGGCAGTGCCCCTCGATGCCGTTGGTGGAGCAGGCGCCCGTGAAGTACACATACGCCAGGGCCGGGTGTGCGTCGAAACGCTCCCCCAAGGCGGCCACGAGGTCTTCCTTTGCCTCCAGGTAGTGCGGGTCCCACGGGAGGCACATGGTGGCCGCCTCCCCCCGGTAGCTGAACGAGAAAAGCTGGCAGGCCTCCTTGACCGCCGGAGGGGCGCTGGGTCCGTCTGCGACGGCCAGCGCGACCTTGAGGCCCCTGGCCTGCGCCTGGTCGAGCTGCCCCTGGATGAGGTCGAGCAGGCAGGCTGCGTCGTCGCCGCACGCGTCCCACAGGACCTTGACCAGGACGCCGGCCTGCGACGGGCTGGCCGGGGTCCGGCCCACGGGGTCGCCGGCGGGATCCATGATAACCGCCGGCGACTCGAACACCCCGGAGGGAAGAGGCTTGGCAGGGGTGACGTCGCTCCTGGCTGGCGCGGCGCGCCCGACTGGCTTTCGCGGAGCGCGGGGCACCTGGCCGAGCGCGGCGAGGAGGAACCGGCGCGCCGCCGCCGACGGCATGGCCGCGAAGGAGTGGCCGGCGCCCGGGACCCGGTACTGCGAGACGCGGACCCCCGAGCTGAGCAGGATCTCGGCCAGGGCGTCGCTCTGCTCGGGCGGCACGGTCCCGTCGGCCAGGCCGTGGGCTATGAAATAGGGCGGTTCGTCCCCATCCACGTGGTGGTAGGCGCCCGCCGATTCGACCAGCCGTCTCAGCTCCGGGTAGGGCGGCGCCGGATCCTCCCAGTGGGCCTTGATATCGCCGAGTGAGTGCCCGATCAGCAGCGACTCGGGCGAGTCATCCTCGTCATGCCACCCTCCCATGGTCTCCAAGCGGCTCGGGCCGAAGTAGTCCACCACGGCCTGGACCGCCGACGAGGCGTCCAGGTTCCCGCCCACCGAGCCCTCGAGGTCGGGATCGTCACGCGAGGAGCCCAGTAACGCCACCAGGTGCCCGCCTGCGGAGGACCCCCACGCCGAGAAACGGAGTGGGTCCAGGTTCCACGTGTCGGCGTTGGCCCTCAGGAACCGGACTGCGCCCTTGACGTCGTGGATCTGCGCCGGGAAGGTGTGTTTGGCGAAGCGCTCGTCGGAGGTCAGGCGATAGTTGACGCTGGCCACGGCGACCCCGTCGTCGAGCAGCTCCAGGATCTCCTGCCTGACCGGGCACTTGTCGCCGGCGCGCCAACCGCCGCCGTGCACCCAGACCACCAGGGGGTGGGGCCCCGCTCCTTGATCTGGGAGGTACAAGTCGAGGGTGAGCGGAATCCCGTCGATCTCCGCGTAGGCAATGTCGGGCACGGTCTGCTCCAGGCCTCTGGCGACTGCCGTTTTGAATGTGTCGAAGGCCGGCTTGGGTGAGGCATCGGAGTCGCTGTGGACCAGCCCGGTGGGGCCAAACACTTCCGTCACGTTGTCGGCGTAGCACTGCGGGAGCCCCTCGGTCAGGATCGCGTCGGCAACGTACTGCATCCCGGCTCGTGTGTGGTCGTTGAGCGTCCAGATAGAGACTGTACGGAAAAAGCTCCTTCTGGAGTTCAGCGCGTTGGCCAGGGCTTCGATGACGGCTCTCTGATTCTCGAGGCCGGCATTTGGTCCCAGAGTCTGCGGCGCGTCATCCCATCCGGTCGATTGTCCAAACTCCTGAATGCAAATCAACTTACCCTGTGAGGCGGCAATGAGCTCATCGAGGATGGCAGCGACTCCACCAGGCGACATGGCACGACCGAGACGAAGCGGGCTGTCGTCCCATCGGCACCCGGTGTCGAGCTCCTCCACGTAGGCGTAGCGGTTGAACGTTGCCACGTCAACCAGGGGCATGAGGTGCGGTAAGGCCGGATCATTGGGCCCTGCGAAGACTACGGTACAGGCGAGCCGCGGCTCCAGCGAATGGACATGCTCCACAGCGGCCTGAACGAATCCCTCAAACGACGCCGCCTCATCCGGCGAATCCGTGTAGTAACCGCCCGGTTCGTTGGCCACGCCGAGCATGTACGTGCCGCGGTCGAGCATCAATGGGACGACGGCATCGAGGAGCCTAGCGAACGCGCCGGTGATCCGGGGGTCGTCCCACGGCGTTCCCTGGGCGAGCAGGTCTGCTATGTACTGCGGGAGCTCCTCGGCGCCGAAGCTGTCGATGACCGTGATATTGCAGAACTGGTGCGTGATCCCGCTCTCGATTCTCGCGTCCAGGGCTTCGATGACCAGGTCCGTATCGTATGTCCCTGGAGTTGGCTCCAGACCTGCCCAGTCGAAGAGATGGCGGGCGCAATCCATTCCCGAGGCAACGAGCTCGGCATGACGTGCCGCGACCGCTTTGGTGACAGCATCCGGGAACGCTTCGTACGCTTCCTGCGCGTACAGGTGAACCGCGCTGTCACCCAGTAGCGGGAGCTCCCCGGGCGAGGCTTGCGCCTGGTGGGCGCCGGCTCCGCCTCCGGCCGCCGCCAAGAGCAGAATGGTGGCAGCGGCCGCGTACAACCATGCGAAATGTCGTGGTGTTTTCAAATGCGTCATGCTCCCCCTTGTTCGAAGGTCCGGTCATTTGCCCTCAGGGATCGATGAACGGGGCCGCTGCGGCGGCAACCATCAACCGTGGGGGGCTCGGGGCCGTCCTCCGCCTCATTGTACGTCATTTCCGGGGACGCTCTTGAGTCAAAACCCATTTCAGGGGACGCTCTTGAGTCAAAACCCACCGGTATTTTGAGTCACCTGAAGTTCGATTGGCCCCGTCGTTACTCGAATTGCCGAAAGGACTCGCCGCAGGGCATGGAAGGGCCCAGACATTCAGCGACCATCGGCGAATTCCTTCGGCCCGGGGACAAAGTTCTCCCCGGATTGCTCCAATTCGCCGAATTTTCGTCCGGGATCAGAAAACGATCGAGGTGCCCCGCTCTTCCCTCAGGGACAGATGAACCCCGCCGAGCTGCGGTATCGGGTTCTTCCGCCGGCTTCTTGCAACATTTGATGAGTGACCCAGATAACGCACGAGATGGCTCCTCGGCGGTGGGATATGGGCGATCACTCTTGCGAGAAAGTCGAGGGCGTCAATCCGTTCCTCTTCGCCGGATCGGCCAGCCCTCCCCCTTCCGCCCTCTCACGAGGAGAGCGGGCCGCTGACTGATGCTTTGCTGGAGGAGAGCTTGTTCTTTGCCAGTAAAGCTTCCGTCAGCGTTGACTGCGAAGCAGGCTCAGGACCGACGAGGAGCCCTCTGCGTCCTCAGCGATCTCTGCGTGAAAATGTGTTCTGCCTCCGGGCGGGCGGGGGCCTGTGCGCCCCTGGCGATCTTTGCGTGAGAATTCTGTTCTGCCTTCGTGTTTTGGGTGGGTGGTGGAGTGTCCTGGGCGAGCGGCGGCATCGCGCATCCCGCATTCATCTTTCATCATTCCGAAGAGCGGGTGGCTTTCATCATTCCAAGTCCGTCATTCCAAGAGTCCGAGAGCCGCAACGATCCCCAATATCTTGGCTGTTACATACAAAACCGCAACCGCGCCGACTGAAGGACACGAGCCCGGGCTGTGCGGGAAGACTGACACCGCTATACTCTCTTCATGAGAAGAAAGCCCCGCTCTGAAACCACTGCCGCCCTCGGGGAAAGCCTGTGATCCGGCGCCGCACGCGTTTTCTCCTCTGGTCTTTTGGTATCCTCGCGGTGCTGACGGTATCAGCGCTTCTTGTCCTTCAGCTTCCCTCGACCCAGAAAAGAACTTTCCGAATACTCCAAGACAAGGTCCAGGAAAGTACCGGACTTCTCCTGGACAGTACCGGATTCTCCTATCGTCTCATTCCGGCCCGGCTTCGGGCATCCGGAGTCCGCCTCTCGGATGAGAAGGGCCGCTCGGTCTTGATCAAGAGCCTCGAAATCCACTGGAAGTGGCGGGAACTCCTGTATTCGCCTCCCCGGCTCGGCCGCATCTCGGCACGGGGCATCGAGGCCGATCCCTCGGCCCTGCCCCAGCCGTCTTCTCCAAGCGGCACAGAGAAGACAGCCGACCCCTGGGAGATCCTCCAGGTCGATCAACTCGATATCGCCGAACTCGGCATGGGGAGCACCCGGGACCCGATCTCCTTCCGCCTGGAAAAGGCGGCCATCAGGGGCGCCCTGGTTTCGAACAGGCTCGAGCTCGAGGGAGAGGCGGCCCGTCTTCTCCTCGAAAAGCAGGGTCGACAACTGGATCTCGGCCGACTTCACGCTGAGATCGGAGGAGAAAAGCCCCGGGTCAATATCCGCAGCATGGGCAACGAGAGCCGGCCTTTGAAGATCGAGGCCAGGGCGGAGATCGCGACACTGCCCGCCTTCGGCCTCGACGGCACCTTAAAAAGCACTCTCGACCCCGTTGCTCTCCTCTCCTGGTGGGATCCCGAACTCACCGATGAACTCCAGGCCTCAGGCAGCATCAGCCTTGGCGGAAAATTCTCCCTCCAGCCATCGCGCGGACTGAGCGTCGAGCTTGATCAGGAGGGACAGCCCTATGCCGTCGCCGGGCTCAGTATCCACTCAAGCAGCCTCAGACTCGCTCCCGACGGCACGATGAAAGCGGAGGCCTCAGGTCCGGACTGGGGCGCACTCACCGCTCTGATCAAGCCGGACAACAGGCTCCGTCTCGACGGGCGACTCGAGGGGCTGCCTGCAGGGCGACTGCTCAGACAGCGATCGCTGATGCCCGGTGAACTCCGGGAGATGGCGGCCGATCTCAGACTCAACGGCGAATTCCGTCTCGAAACTCCCCTGCCCCCCTCGGTGGATCAGCTGGAGGCCCACGCGGATCTTGAGGCCGCGTCCTCCGGCGGGACGCTCGCCGTCGAGGGCCAGATCAGCCATCAGCAGCTCGATCTCCGGACATGCAGCGGGACCTTCCCGGGGGGATCCATCAGCCTCGAAGGCCACATCGCCGAAAGCCTCGATCTTGAGGGCAGCCTCATCATCAACTCGCCGGAATCCGCGAGGCGCTCCCTCTCATTTCTGCCGCTCTCTTCAAGTCCTGAGATCGGAGGCGGCCCGATCCAGGCAGACTTCCGCCTCAGGGGCACCCGGCAGGCGCCGGAGCTGAAACTCAATGCCGACTGGCAGAAGCCCCGCATTTTCAAGGAGAGTCTCGATCACCTCGCCCTCGACGCCGGGGGCCCGGTCTCAGCTCTGTCATGGAAGCTCGAGGGCAGGCGGGCGGGCGCCCTTTTCTCCGCCGGGGGCCGGGCTTCCCTTCCCGGGCCTCAGCTTTCCGGGGACTTCAACATTGAAGGTTTCGATCTCAGCTCGATTCCGGCGCGCCTCCGGGCAGGGGTTCCGGTTTCCGGACGCCTGGATGGGGCAGGCCGCTTCGACTATGCGACGAAGGACTGGACTATCGAAGCCTCCCTCGAAGGGCAGGACGTGGAGATCAGCGGAATCGACGTCTCCGAAGCGCAGACCGAGCTTTATGCCGACAGTGAGCGCCTCCGCATCGACAGCCTGCATCTCGCCCTGGCCGGCGGCGCCATCGAGGCCGCCGGAGACTTCAGCCTTGAGGATTCGAGCCTCGGCGGCACCCTCTCCTGGCAAGAACTTCAGCCGCGGATTCTCGATGAGAGATTCCCGCTCGAGGGATCCTCCTCCGGCAGCATCCGGATCTCAGGAAACCTGAACGCTCCTGAAGGTAAAGCGAAGCTGATGTGGAGATCCCCGGGGATGCTCTCGGAGATCCAGCTTTCGGCACAGCTCGCTCAGGGGAGAATCCGCGTACAGTCCGAAAAGATGGCCAGTGCCGGCGGCCCGCTCTACCTGAGGGCAGATCTCCCGCTGGGCGACCTGCCACGACCAAGCTTACTCCTCCCTGGTGCCCCCGGCGGACCATGGACGGTGAATCTCATTGCTTCTGCTTTCCACATCGCGCCCCTGCTTGTGATGAGTGGGCGTGAGGAGATTCCGATCAACGGCTCAGCCGACCTCGACCTCGCCCTGCAGTGGCTGCCTTCACTGGGAGGTCTCCCCCAACTGCAGGCAGCAATCGACAACCTCGTGCTGCAGACTCCGGTCGAGACCTTCCATACCGAAGCTCCAATCCACCTGGGCTTCGACGGGGAGGAACTGGTACTCGGAAAAACCACGATCAGGGGCGTACACGGCGACCTCGATCTCGAAGGATCGATCGATCTCAAGAAGAGACATCTCCTCGCCTCGGCCAAGGGCAGCCTGGCGCCCTCGCTGGCAGAACTCGCCCCCATTCCCATCCACATGGATTCTCCGATGAAGATCGAGGCTACCCTGGACGGTCCCCTCGATCAACCGGCGGGACATCTCAAGCTCGAGGAGGGGCCGGGACTCATTGTCGTCCGGAATCCGCCGCTCCAGATCGAGCAGCTTCGGCTCGAAGCCTCCTTCGCCGACGGCGTCCTCGACATCGACGACGGCCAAGCCCGGATCAACGGCGGCGAAGCCGACCTCGGAGGCGGCTGGGACCCCACTTACGGACAGGGCCTGGTAACCGAGTTCGAGAATCTGAGTTTTCTCCTGCCCAACGATATTCTCAGCCGATGGGACGGCGCAATCTCCATCGAACCCTCCAGCGAGGGTCTCGCCACCGTCGTCGGCGACCTCAAACTACTACAGGGTCTGTGGGAACGTCCCTTCGATCTCTCGGCGGCGATGCGGAGCGAGGGTGGAGATCAGTCGGAGGAATCGGAGATGGCGCATCTCGTCCGCCTGGATCTGGAGGTTTACGGCCGGAGCGGGATTCACGTCAACAACAATCTCGGTCAATTCGATCTCCAGTGGAATGCTCTCAACATCACCGGCACCGCGGCCGAGCCCCGGATCGTCGGCGACGTGCACTTTCTTCCCGGAGGCACCCTCAATCTCCCGGGTAAACAGGTTCCGATCCGACGCGGTCTCGCTCAGTTCACCGGCGACCCCCTGGTGGATCCTCTCCTGGAAATTGTCCCGGACAACTCCTCAGTCGACGTCCTGGGGTCACCCTCCTCCGTCAGCTCCGAAGAAGCCGCCGGCCTGGCAAAGGCCGGACTCTCCACCGGGCTTTCCGCCTTTCTCGGCCTGTCCAACACGACGATCCGTCCCGAAGATATCGCCGCAGACACCGAAACCGACACCAGTACCGAGTTTTCCATCGGCCAGCAGCTGGGACAGAGTACAGCGCTCTTCCTTACGACTGATCTCCGGGATTCCCAGCGACGAACTACTCTCTTCCAGGTCTGGCAGCTCCCCTATCTTCCCGATCTCACGATCCAGGCCCAGACCCGAACCGATACGGGTGAATCCGACCTCAAACTCCTCAAACGTTTCCGCTGGGGCGGCACCACGAGCAGTTCTTCCCGTCTGGAGAAAATTCACTTCAAAGGGAAATGGCCCATCTCCAAGATCAAGCTCAGGAGCCTCTCCGGGTTGAGTCCCGGGCAATCCTGGGATCCCTTCCTGCTCTTCATGGCCAGGGTACGCCTGGAGGAGGCCCTTGCGAAACGCGGCTATCCCGAAGCCCGGGTCGATGCCGAAGGCAATGATGATCCTGAGCACCCCGAGGTCCGGCTCCGCTGCGAAGCAGGCCGGAAGGTTGAGATCCGATTCTCGGGCGACAAAATTCCCCGCAAACTCCGGGCCCGTGCAAGGGCGCTCTATCGCTTTCCGCCCCTCGAATCCTCCTCCCTGAAGGAGATGCAGGAACTCATCCTGAGACACCTCTGGGCCGAGGGCTTTGCCGATGCAAGGGTCGAGATCGACAGGGAGGGCGGAGAAATTCGCTTCAGCATCACGAGGGGTGACAGGATTCTCTTCGAGAGAGCTGAAATCGAGGGACTGCCCGAGAGCCTCCGGGATCATCTGCTGCAGATGATCTCCACTCCGGCCGAATCCGCGGCCATCAGAAAAGAGCCAAGACGTATCGATGCCCATGTCCGTCGGGCGCTGGCCTACGGCGGCTACCGGAGCCCCGGCCAGGCCAGAGTCGACATCGAGAAGATCTCCAGGGGCGTCGAGAGACTCCGCATCAGCATCGACCCGGGCCCGCAGGCTCATCTCGAGGAGATCCTTCTCGAAGGGAAGGATCCGCTCGGCATCCTCAAAGAGGCGGATTTTCCGATCAAAAAGGGGATTCCCCTGGATCGGAGACTGATTGACGGGGCCATCTCCCGGCTGAGAAAAAGCTATCGCAGCAAAGGCTACACGCAGGTCCACGCACGGGCCTTCCTCGAAGAAATCTCGGAGGGTTCCTGGCGAATCCGCCTTCGCCTTGAAAGCGGAACACCCGAGAAGATCGTCGCCGTCAACTTCAAGGGATTGAAGTCGATCCACGAAACATATCTGCGGAAGAATCTCGGACTCGAGGAAGGTTCACTCTTCCTCCTGAGCGATCTCGATGAC
>JANTFG010000123.1 GCA_024763555.1 Thermoanaerobaculales bacterium | reverse complement strand
CCGGATGTTTCTCTATCGTTCTGGAGCTGGTCCCGGCCCTCCTTGCAGGGGAAGTCAGCCGCAGCCTGAGCATTCCGACCATCGGCATCGGCGCCGGGCCCGAGGTGGACGGGCAGGTTCTTGTCCTCCAGGACCTGCTGGGCATGAGTTCTTCCTTCCGTCCCCGCTTCCTCCGCACCTGGCTCGATGGCGCCGGGCTGATTCGGGGCGCCCTCGAGGCCTTTCACGAAGAAGTCGTCTCGGGCTCTTTCCCGGGACCCGAGGAGAGCTACACATGATCAGGGTCATTCGCAGCATCGATGAGATGAAGCAGTGGTGCCGGGAGCAGACAGGCGATGGTTGCTCCCTCGGTTTCGTCCCCACCATGGGCGCCCTCCACGCAGGCCATCGCAGCCTGCTGGAGCGGGCGCGGAGTGAAAACGATCGGGCAGCAGCCAGCATCTTCGTCAATCCCACCCAGTATGACGATCCCGAAGATCTTGAAAACTACCCGCGCACCTTCGACGCGGATGTCGAGATGCTCGAGTCCGCCGGAATCGACGCCCTCTTCTTTCCCTCCGATGACTCCATCTACCCGACGGATTACCGCTACCGCGTCACGGAGAATCAGGAGTCGGAGCTCCTCGAGGGGGCCCACCGCAATGGCCATTTCGACGGCGTCCTGACGATTGTGCTCAAACTCCTCCTGATCACCCGGCCCACCCGCGCCTATTTCGGTGAAAAGGACTGGCAGCAGTACATCCTGGTGCGGGACATGGTGAAGGCTTTCTTCCTTGACACTGAGATCATCGGCTGCCCGACCGTCCGGGAAGCAGACGGGCTGGCCCTGAGTTCCCGCAACGTCCATCTCGACCCCGAACAACGGAAAATCGCGCCCCGCTTTCACTCCATTCTCAGCTCGGGCGCCGAGCCCGGGGAACAACGCCGACAGCTGGAGGCGGCCGGTTTTGAAGTCGACTACGTCGAGAAGCGATGGGGTCGGGTCCTCGGCGCGGTCCGCCTGGGAGAAACGAGGTTGATCGACAATGTGCCGCTCTGAATCTCACCGCATCGTGCTGCAGATCGGCGGCTCCATTGCCGCCTTCAAAGCGGCCGCCCTCGCGTCGAAGCTTGTTTCCGAAGGCTACGAGCTCCAGTGCATCCTCTCGGAGGGCGGGCGGCGCTTCATCGGGGAATCCACCTTCGAGGGCCTGACGGGGCGTCCGGTTCTCGGAGACATCTTCTCAGCCGGCCGGGCCCTGGACCATATCGCCCTGGCCGACTGGGCCGATCTCATCCTGCTCTACCCGGCCTCGGCCAACCGGATCTGCCGCCTGCGCTCCGGCCTGGCCGACGACCTCATCGGCGCCTTATTCCTCGCCAACAACTTCCGCAAACCCTGGTGGATCGCTCCGGCGATGAACATCAACATGCTCCGGCATCCGGCGGTATCACAGGCCCTGGAGATTCTCGGGGGATGGGGATGCAGGGTTCTGCCGACGGGACGGGGACGGCAGGCCTGCGGCAGCGAGGGTGAAGGCCGGCTGCTGGAACCGGACGACACCTTCAAACTGATCCGGGAGCACTTCGCATGAGGATCCTGATCACGGCCGGCGGGACGGAGGAGCCCATCGACGGCGTCCGCCGCATCTCCAACACCTCGACGGGGGCGACCGGAATGCTGCTGGCCCGGTCCTTTTTCGAAAAGGGCGCCGACATCATGCTCCTTCATGCGCAGCGCATCCCACCGCCCGATATCGGATGCCGGAGCGAGACTTTCCTCTCCTGTGCCGATCTCGAGGCGGCCCTGCGCCGTCACCTGGGAAGTTCCGACTGGGATGTCGTCGTGCACCTCGCAGCCGTGGGAGATTACTCGGTCGCCTCGGTCGAGGTCGAGGGCCGGGTCATCCCCGCTCCGCTTCAGGGCAAGATCACAAGCGGCCCGGAAGTCCTGCTTCGCCTCAAGCCCAACCCGAAACTGGTCGACTCCCTGAGAGACTGGTCGCGAAACCCGGAGATGCGGATCATCGCCTTCAAGCTCACCAAGGAGAGCGACTCCGATTCAAGGCGCGAGGCCGTCGACCGGCTGATGCGACGGGCCCGGCCCGATCTCATCGTCCACAACGATCTCTCGGAAATCTCGGAAGAAAGGCACACAGCCTCGCTTTTTGACGCCAACTCGCTGCTCGCGCGCACCGACACCAAGGAAGAGCTGGCCCATCGACTCTGGGAGTGGATTGGAGGCCAAATGCAGGAGCGGGTTTGCGACCCGCCCCACAGCTCAAGACAAAAATTGGAGT
Organism: Thermoanaerobaculales bacterium; assembly: GCA_024763555.1. GTDB lineage: Bacteria > Acidobacteriota > Thermoanaerobaculia > Thermoanaerobaculales > Sulfomarinibacteraceae > JANTFG01. The sequence goes on along the minus strand of JANTFG010000123.1, from coordinate 7,978 downwards.
CCACGAACATGAAAATCGAAGTCCTCAAGTCGAAGATTCATCGTGCGACCGTCACGGGCGCCGAACTGGAATACACAGGTTCAATCTCCATCGACCCCGCCCTCTGCGAGGCGGTGGGACTCCACCCCTGGGAGAAGGTCGACGTACTGGACATCGACAACGGCGCGCGGCTGAGCACCTACGTCATCCTTGGGGGCGAGGGAGAAATCTGTCTCAACGGCGCGGCGGCCCGCCTCGTCCGTCGGGGCGATCGCGTCATCATCGTCTCCTACGGCAGCATCGACGAATCCGAGGTCGGCGACCACAGACCGCGCCAGGTTCTGGTCGACGAGCAGAACCGGATCGTGCGGGAGCTTTGAGAGAGACCTCCCCGACACGCCGGACCGGATTTCTCCCGATGAAGTTCTCAACCTCGACCTCCGGTCTCCACTCCGGCCCCGCCTGTTCCTGCGTGCGGCATCCTCTTCACCCCGGACAAAACGCTCTCCTCGAGTAGGTCGGTGATACATATGATCGAAGCCAGCCTCCACAGATTCCCGGGCAACCTGCTCATCTCGCCCTCGCCATGGCCCTGGCATGTCACGAAACCCTGAATCCGTGCCTGGCATCCTCTGGATCTGCAGCGGATTCCGCTGAGGCGCAATCTGCGGCTCCCGCGGGACCACATCTCGCACCTCATCGAAACCCTCGCGACGATCCTGAAATGACGCCAACTACACTCTTCACAATTCGGTCTTCCCTGGTCCCGCGCCGGGCGGGTTTTGGCCTTTCGTTTCCGTGGTCCGGTGACGTGCCGTTTGCAATTTCGATATTCATGGCTCCATTTTGAAAGGTGAACGATGCTCGACTGCGGAGATGAGGGTGGGGTACGAGCAAATCTTCTAGACAACTTGAGGGTGAAATCCGTAAACTTCCCGAACCGGGAAAGGGGATTTCATGCGTACCGTATTTCTCTGGATTTTCGTCTTCGTCTTCGTCCTCGCACCTCCCTTTGTGTCTGCAGGCAACGAGCAGTGCCGGTGGGACACTCCATACTTCGCTCCACTCCGGACACCGGTGAGCGACCTCGCTGTTGGAAACGGTGTGGCTGTCGCGGTCGGTAATCGTTTCATCAGCTGGTCGTCCGATGGGGTTGCGTGGTTCAAGGCAAAACTCCCCTTCAGGGTTGAATTTCGGGCAGTGACATGGACCGGATCTCAATTTGTGGCAGTGGGGAGTCGTTTTGCGCGACTTATCAGCAGGGACGGAGTGGAGTGGGAAGGTACAATCGCAGACGAATGGTATGGGGGCGCCTTTCACGATGTCTGTGGATACGGCGACCAGTCGATATTGGTCGTGTACGGAGGTATTCGCCTCTATACCGATGTGTTGTCAGACGAATATACCCTGATCGAAGCTCCGGAAAGCCTCGACAAAGTCGCCTCGAACGGTTCAACGATCGTGGCCGCAGGGAAGGAGGGCGCCTGGGTCACCCACGACCGGGAGCATTGGGAACGGATTGACGAGGTCGATTGGGATCATGGAGGCTATCAACCCGATGACCCGAATCGTTGGGATGTCCAGTGGAACGGCCGCTACTTTGTGGTTGCCACCCCCGGTGGCATTGCCCGAAGTGAAGATGGTGTCGAGTGGACACGTATTGATCTGGAATTTGAAGACATCTTGAACCTCTGCCCGAACCAGAGTCCCTACGCATCTCTGACTAATGTGTCGATCCCGGAGGGCTCCTCCGGCGATTGGATCTTATTGGCAACATCGGATTTCTATTACAATGAGCTGCGTTTTCCGGTGGCGAAGGTCTGTTCAATTCGAAATATTCTCAGTCCGGAACCCGAGGCAACAATGGGTGAGATTCAATTGGAACAGGTGCACGACAGGCCCCGGATCGTGGCCGGAAGCATCGCCGACGTCGATTTTCTGCTTGGGTACACGGGTGCTGCGCTCCGCGGTGGTCAATGGACGAAGATTTTGGACCCCTTCTGGCTTGATGGGCCGGATTGGATCGAGCGTCACGGCGATGAGTTGGCGAGCTTTGGGTCCGTTGAGTTCGGTTGGTTTGGCGGTAGCAATACTGTGAGATGGGGTCGGTACGAGATTTCGGTTTCACGCGATCTCCTGTCGTGGCAGCAGCGATACGAGTCCGATTTTTGGGGATACCGGCGACCGCTGCATCTCGGTGACCTCTGGCTGCTGCACGCAGACACGTGGGGGGAGGATTCTTATGAGTATTTCGTAAACCTCTGGTCGACCGACCTTGTTCATTTTTCTCGGGAGGCTTGGAGTGAATGGGACGATCACGGCGTTTTTCCGGTGGGGGACTTCTCGGCATCTTCCGGTCAACGGGTTGTTGTGATCCATAGGCCATACGGGCATCCCCAATCTGATGAATTCTACTCATCGACGGACCTGAGCCACTGGGTCGTGAGCCCGAGCAATGAGTTGTGGCGTGATGTTACATGGTCCGGTCAGAAGTTCGTCGCGGTCGCCGAAAGCGGAATTGCAGGGCTCAGCGAAGATGGTGAACAGTGGACGGTGAGCACCATCGATCCAGACATTGAGTTGAACAATGTGGAGTCCGGTGGTGGTGTCACGATCGCCACCGGGCAGCGGAGGGGAGGGGATGCCGGTTTCGCCTATATCAGTGAGGATGATGGAAGACATTGGAGAGGCCTTCCATCCTGGCGGGGTTTCGGCGTGGCTGAGAGTGGGGAACTTCACTGGATCGGGGATCGCTTCCTGATCGATACGGAAAGCGGTGTGCGGACAAGCGTTGATGGGAGAGAGTGGTCGGAGCCTTCAGGGCTCCCGTGGGCGGGACCGGAGTGGACTCATTTGCCTCTTGATGAAGGGTCCTTCTATGGAACAATATGGGGCGGATTGGTCCGTGGGGAGCGGACCATCGTACGTGATGACAGTGTCGTTTTTCACGAACGGTGTTCCGGCCAGATCCCGTTCCCATCCGCGGAGGATCGGCAGCTGCTGCCCGTTACGGCCTCTATTTTGGGTCATGGTGGGCAACCTTGGGTGACCGAGGTTTCGGTCGCGAACATCACGGACATTTGGCAGCGCCTGGCCTTCGCCTCCGCTGATCGTGGACGCGTGGAAGAGGTTTACCTCCCACCACGGGCTCAGACGACAATCGGGGATATCAACGCACAGGTACTGCGTTCGCACGGTCGCCTGGAGGCAATTGAAGTTGCCGCCAGCCATGATATTGCCGTGGCTGGAAGCATCACTGCGCTGCGCGGCGAAGGGCGTCTCGGACAGGAGGTGCCGCCCGCCAAAAACTCAGGAATAAACGTCGGGACCGAAGGGCTTTTCATCGCTGGCCTGGTCGAGGACAGGGATTTTCGGACCAACCTGGGAGTTTCCAACCTGGGGGACTCGGATCTGACAGTTGTCGAGGAGTTTCTGTCACCAGACGGCACGGGGTTAGGCTCGCAGGAAATCAGCGTGCCCGCGCATGAGGTCGTTCAAAGTAACCGGGTTCTACGCCAGCTCGGTGAACCGGCTCCGGAAGCGGCATCTGCTGTGTTACGGGCGATCGACCCCGATGCGCGCTACTCTGCGTGGGCGTCGGTCATCGATAACAGGACCAGCGATCCGTGCACCAACCAAGCCGTGCCAGGCTCGGACGGGGTGCTGGTGCTGCCGGCGGTCGCCGATGTTATGGGGGCTTCCGGTGAACATTGGCGGTCATCGATCGATCTTTTCAACCCGGGTGAGAGTATGGCGCGGTTGAGTCTGACCCCACTCAAATCAGTGGATTATTCCGGCTCAATGGGCCGGGTGGAGATGATGGTTCCTTCGAAATCCACGGTGCATGTTGCGAACGTACTGAAGGATCTGTTCCAGGGAAGAGGAAGCGCAGCTCTTCGGGTGGAAGTGCTCGAGGGTAAGATCGTCGCCTCCAGCCGAACCTGGAAAGGCGACAACGGCACAGTCGGCCAGGGAATTCCGGCGCTTCCAGTTCCAGAACAACTCCAACCGGGCGATCGGCTGATTCTTGCCGGACTTCACGAAAACGGTAATCGGCGTACGAATCTGGCTCTCGTCAACCTCGAGGATTTTAGCGCCAGAGTCCGTTTGACACTGTGGTCCTCGCTTGGTGAACAGGGACCCGTGAGGACCCTCACCCTGATGCCTCAGGGTCTGATCCAACTGAACGCAGTTCTAAGAAGCTGGCCCGACCCAAGGCCTGAATCGGGCTGGGCCGAGGTGGAGATCATCGACCAGTCCGCGAGAGTTCTCGCCTTTTCCTCTGCGGTCGATCAGGGCACCTCTGACCCGACCTTCCATCAGGCGCGGGTGACTTCAGGGAGCTAGCTCCACATCAATGCCATTTTCTCGGGCAATCCAAAGGTGCTTGAGAAGGAAGATCGCCGGGCTTTCAAAACCCGGGAGGTGTATCGGAGACGGCTGGACTACTTTGTCGACGGCATGGCCGATCGGCAGCGAGGAGTTTATCAGGGGCCAGATCATCCGGATGCGCGAGGGGGCTGCTGGACAGAGCGGCAGAACCCGATACCGAAACCTGGTGGCGTCGCCATGTCCCTGAGAGTGCAGCAAGGCAAAGCAGTCGACTCATGATCAGAGCCGACAAACAGGATGAAACCGGCTTGTCGCGGGAAAACGAGACCCTGCAGCCGCTGGATAGCCCGCGCCGAAATCAATGCAATACCCTGCCGGATCAAGACTCCACTCGAGATGCTCAGACGGGACGAGTCCAGACACCCAAACCCGAGTTTCATGCTATCCTACGCCTTCGTCTGGAAAGGGGGCTCTATGGACCTTCAGTCAATGATTCTCAGTCTTTCCCGCTACTGGGCTCAGTGCGGGTGTCTGATTCAACAGCCCTATGACGTCGAGGTCGGCGCCGGGACAATGCACCCGGAAACCTTCCTGCGCGTCCTTGGGCCGGAACCCTATCGCGTGGGCTATGTCCAGCCCTCCCGGCGACCGGCGGATGCCCGCTACGGAGAGAACCCCTTCCGACTGGGGCGGCATCTCCAGATGCAGATCATCCTCAAGCCTTCTCCGGAAGACGTGCAGGAACTCTACCTGGAGAGCCTGAAAAGCCTCGGTATTGACCCCGCAATTCATGATATCCGTTTTGAGGAGGATAACTGGGAGTCACCCACCCTCGGTGCCTGGGGCGTCGGCTGGCAGGTCCTGCTTGACGGCATGGAAATCACGCAGTTCACCTACTTTCAGCAGGCGGGGGGCATTGAACTCAAACCGATCTCCGCGGAGCTGACCTACGGCCTCGAACGGATCGCCATGTTCCTCCAGCGAAAGGACTCCATCTACGATATCGAATGGGGCGGCGGCCTTCCCTACGGCAGCGTCCGCCTTCATGATGAGCGCGAATCCTCAACCTACGGCTTCGAGGTGGCCGATGTCGACATGCTCCGGCGTCACTTCGAAGACTGGGAAAGAGAAGCCGGACGGTGTCTGGAGCACGATCCGCCGCTGGTGATTCCCGCTCTCGAAGCCAGCCTGAAGACCTCGCATCTTTTCAACCTCCTGGATGCCCGCGGCGCCGTTTCGGTGACCGAACGCGTGGGCCTCATCGGAAGGGTCCGAAGAAACGCCACACGGGTTGCCGAGGCCTACGTCAGACAGAGGGAAGAACTGGGGCATCCCCTCCTCCAGGACACGAAGGAGGTTGAAAATGGCTGATTTCCTCCTTGAATTGAGGTGCGAAGAAATTCCCGCCAATGCACTCCCCGGAGCCAGGCGACAGCTGGTCGCCGCTATGACGAAGCTGTTGGAGTCCAGCGGCTTTACTGAGGCGGAAACCCGGGTCTATTCGACATCGAGACGCCTCGCGATGCTGATCGCCGACCTGCCCCTCCAGCAGGAGGATCGGGTCGAGGAGATGATGGGGCCCCCGGTCTCGGTTGCTTTTGATGCCGACGGAAATCCCACCCGCGCTGCCGAGGGTTTTGCCCGGAAGACCGGCCTGAAGCTTGAAGAAATTTCAAGGGTCGAGACCGATCGCGGCGAATACCTCGCCGCCACTGTTCGACACGCGGGGCGCCGGACGGCCGAGATCCTCGCTGAGGCAATTCCCACCATCTTCTCGGGACTGCGTTTTCCGAAGATGATGCGCTGGGGCGAAGGCGAATTCGTCTTCGTCCGACCGGTTCACGGTCTCGTTGCCCTGCTCGACGGGGAAATTCTTCCTCTCGAGCTTTTCGGAATCCGGGCGGGGCGGACGACCATCGGCCACCGGGTCCACAGTCCGGTGCCCTTCGAGATCGAGACAGCCGCCGACTACGAGAAGAGCATGGAGGATCACAGCGTCCTCGTTGATCCGCTCCGGCGCAGAGAAATCCTCGATGCGCAGGCCTCAACACTGGCCTCCGAAGCCCACTGCCGGGTCCACGAGGACCCGGGGCTGGTGTCCGAGCACGTTGAGCTGGTCGAGTACCCGGGGCTCATCCTGGGATCCATCCGCGAGGAATACCTCGAGCTGCCTCCGGAAGTCGTCGTTTCCACCCTGCGTCACCATCAGAAATGCCTGATTCTTGAGAACGAAGACGAGGAGCTTCGACCGCATTTTCTGGCCGTCATCGATCGGAAGGACGATCCCGAGGGCCTGATCCGCATCGGAAACGAATGGGTCATCGGCGCCCGGCTGGCCGATGCCCGCTTTTTCTTCGAAGAGGACCGCAGGAAGGGAATGGAAGCTTTCCTTCCCGGGCTGGAGAAGGTGGAATGGCACCGGGTCCTCGGTTCGCTGGAGGACAAGGCCGAGAGGATCGAGAACCTGAGTCATTTCATCTCAAAGACGCTCGGCCTCGAGATTTCGGCCGCGGAAATCGGACGGAGCGCCCGCCTGGTCAAGGCCGATCTGCTGAGCAATATGGTCGGGGAATTTCCTGAACTCCAGGGCATCATGGGCGGTCACTACCTCCGGCTTGAAGGCGCCGGGGAAGCCCTGTGGACCGCGGTTCGGGATCACTACCGTCCCGTGGGCTTTGAGGGCGCGATCCCGGTTTCCGACCTCGGAAAACTGCTTGGTCTCGCGGATCGTATCGACTCGATCTGCGGTCTCTTCGCCGTCGGCGAGAAACCCACCGGCTCCCGCGATCCCCTGGGTCTGCGCCGGGCCGCCCAGGCCGTCGTCAAGATCCTGGCAGAGGCCGGGTGGAGCATCGATCTCGACAGCCTGCTCCGGAGATCCCTTGAGGCCTTCGAGAGATTTTCGGAGAACGAATCCCCCTTTGAGGCGATTCACAATTTCTTCGGCGACCGTGTCCGGCGCCTGCTGACGGACTTCGAGAATGTCTCGGGCGACACCGCCGAAGCCGTCATGGCCGCCGGCTGGACAAATCTCCCCGAATGCTGCTCCCGGGCACGGACCCTGGAAGAGATCCGCAGGGAGGAGAATTTCCGCCAGCTCGCCCTGGCCTTCAAACGGGTTGCCAACATCACTGAAGGTCGGGAGGGCGCCGACAAGGTTGAGCCGGCACTCTTCGAGCATGCCTCTGAAAAGGAGATCTACGACAGCATCAGGGCTTTCCGCGAGAGCCTCGCTGAGCTGCTGCCTCAGCATCGGATCCGGGAGGCTTTCGAGGCCATGCTCCCGATTTCCGACAAACTGGAGAATTTCTTCGTCGAGGTTCTGGTTATGGCTGATGATCAGGCCGTCCGGGCCAATCGAATTGCACTGTTGAAAGACCTGGGTCGGGAGTTCCTCGCACTGGCCGATCTCTCCCGGCTTCAGATCGAAGGGAGTTGAACATGACTGAGAAAAAGTACATCTATTCATTCGGCGGGGGAAAAGCCGACGGCAAGGCGGAGATGAAGAATCTCCTGGGCGGCAAAGGCGCCAACCTGGCCGAAATGGCCGGCCTCGGCATTCCCGTACCGCCGGGTTTCACCATCACGACCGAGGTCTGCACCTACTATTTCCAGAATGGGCAGAAGTATCCTGAAACTCTTGACGCCGGAGTGGATGCCGCCATGA
>JANTFG010000122.1 GCA_024763555.1 Thermoanaerobaculales bacterium | reverse complement strand
TTCTGTTTTTCCTTGTCGAGGAGCCGCATGACCACCTTCTCGCCGAAGATGGTCGGAAAGGTGGAAACCCGGACATCGATGCTTCGATTCTGGTAGAGGATCTGGATTTTGCCGTCCTGCGGAATCCTCTTTTCGGAAATATCGATATTGGCGAGGATTTTGATTCGCGAGGTGACCGAGGCCGTCGCCGAGGCTGGAATCCTGAAGTCTTTGGCTTTCAGGCGACCGTCGATTCGGTAGCGGATCACCATGCCGCTTTTTGAGGGTTCCATGTGAATATCCGAAGTGTTCTCCTGGATCGCTCTTGCCAGAATGAGATTGACCAGCCGGACGATCGGCCGATCGGCCTCGGCCTGGTCGATCTGGATGGCGCGCCCGGATTTCTCGCCTCCGGGGGTCTGGAAGACAAGCTCCTGAAGCCCGGAATCCGGGTCCATCTCCCCGTAGTACTCCTTGAGATGTTTGTCGATGTCGTCCTCGAGGGCGAGAACCGGCAGAATATGTTTGCCGCTGAGAAACTCCAGCTGAGCGATCTTTTCGAGATTGCCGGGATCCGGCATCGCGATTGTCAGTGTATTGTCGACCTCGAAGAGCGGAATGGCTTTGAATTCAAGAGCTTTCTCCCGGGGGATGACGTCAAGCACCATCGGATCTCCAAAGGTCTGATTGAGATCAACCGCCGGAACCTCCAACTCCTCGCCCAGAATTCGGAGGAGTCCGTTCCGGTCCAGGCTCTCCGACTCGAGGAGCATCGAAATGAGCTTCTTCTTGTTTCTTCGCTGAAAGGCCAGGCTTCGATTCAATTCTTCCCGGCTGATGAAACCCTCATCGAGCAGCTTTTGTGCCACGCGTTGGTCACGGTTTTCCTCTTTCGATTCGGACATCTCGTGTGCCCCTCCGAGTCTCTGTACCCTGAGGGAGGGTTTTTGGTACCTTCAGAATTGAGTTTCGGGAGAAGGAAGCGGCCCCGGGCGGGCCAGCAGATAGCCCTGGAGATAGTCGCAGCCGATGGAGATCAGATAATCCCGATCCTCTTCTGTTTCGATGCCTTCGGCGACCACCTCGATCTTCATGTTCCGGCAGAGTTCGATGACGGATTGAAGCAGCTGTTGTTTATTCCGGTCCCGTGCCGCTCCCCGGACCAGGGAGATGTCGACTTTGACGAAATCGGGGTCAATCGAGAGGAAGGAAGACAGAGAGGAATAACCTGAACCGAGATCGTCCACGGCCAGGCGGTAGCCGAGTTGCTTGAGATCCCGGATCCTCTCCGACAGGTCCCGACTTCCGGGGAGTTCCCTGCGTTCCGTAATCTCAAGAATCACGCGATCTGCCTTCGCCGAGAGGGGATCTTCCCGGTCCAGGAGCCGGGGGTCCCAGATTTCCTCGGGATGGAGGTTGAGAAAAACCCTCAGCCCGGGATTCATCCGGAGGGTCTGGGCGACCTGCGATCTGATAACCCTGCCGAGGTCCCGGATTCGATCAAGTTGTTCGGCAGCTGAGAGAACCAGCCCGGGCTTGTTGAGGACCTGGTCGTCGGAACGCATCAGCGCTTCGAAGGCAAAGATCGAGAGATCAGATGAGCGGTAGAGTGGCTGGTAGAGCATGTGAATGCCCTTGAGGATGTTGTCGAAACGAGCCTGGGTCCCGGCAAGATCACTGACGATTCCGGCCGTCAGCCCACGCTCCTCAAGAACGCGTCGCCGGATCCGGGCCAGCCTTCCCATCTGGACCGCCTTTGAGACGGCCTCCATGAGTTCCTCTTCCGAGAATGGTTTCTGAAGGTATTGAAGGGCGCCGTATTTGACGGCCTCCACGGCACTTTCGATGCTGGGCGCCCCGGTGACGAAAATGACCGGAATATCGAGGTCGACTCGTCGAATCTCCCGGAGCAGGTCGATACCGCTCATGCCCGGCATTCTGATATCGCTGATGACGGCCTCGATCTGATGGTCCGCGAAGAGTGAGAGTGCCTCGGCGGCGTTTTCGGCCACCAGGGTCGAATATCCGTTTTTCTTCAGCATCCGGTCCATCGCACGGAGAATGGAGATTTCGTCGTCGATCAGAAGGACGGGGGAGTCTCGTCCCGTGTCGTCTTCAGGTGGACAGGAAGCACGCGGAGCCGTCATCATCAGCCGCCGCTTTCAGTTCTAAGTCCATATTTCTCCATCTTCGCATAGAGGGTGGATCTCGAGATTCCGAGGACCTTCGCGGATTGCTGGATATTTCCCTCGAGGCTTTCGAGGGTCCGGCGAATATGTTCGCGCTCGACGTCCTCCAGGCTGATGAGTCCGGGACCTCCGGCTGCAGGGGTGTTCTTCCGGAAGCTCTCCGGAAGGTGTTCCATCTTCAGTTCGTCTCCATGGGCCAGAATCATGGCCCTTTCGATCACGTTTCTCAGCTCCCTGACGTTGCCGGGCCAGCGATAGGCCCTGATGGCTTCGAGAGCATCGGCCGAGACGGAATGGATCTGACGCCCGACAAGGGGATTGAGGCTCTGGATGAAGTGCGAAACCAGTTCGAGGATATCATCTCTCCGTTCCCGAAGAGGGGGCATCCGAATCTGAAAGACGTTGAGGCGATAGTAGAGATCCTGCCGGAACAGGCCCCGGTCGACGTCCTCTTCGAGATCGTGGTTGGTGGCTGCGATCAGTCTGAAGTTCGAGTTGATCTCTTTGGTGCCGCCGATGCGCCGGAATGAGTGATCCTCCAGAGCCTTCAGGAGTTTTCCCTGAGAGGCCGCCTCCATCTCGGCGATCTCATCGAGAAAGAGGGTGCCGCCGTCGGCAATTTCCATCAGTCCCGGTTTTCGGGAGACGGCGCCCGTGAAGGCGCCCTTTTCATAGCCGAAGAGTTCGGATTCCAGAAGCTGGGGCTGAATGCTCGCGCAGTTCAGCTCGACGTAGGGTCCGGCCGCCCGCCGCGAGAGCCTGTGAATTCCACCGGCAAGGAGGCCTTTTCCGGTCCCGGATTCTCCCAGAAGGAGGACCGAAGACTCCGTCCCGGCGACTCTCCCGACCATGTCCCGGACTCTGCTGACGGCGGCGCTGTTGCCGACCATCTCCGGGAGGATCTCATCGCCCTTCGTCGAGGAGCGATCCCTGATGACCCGGGCCTGCTTGCGCAGACGATGCGCCGCAAGCCGGTTTTCGACCTCCAGGTGAAGCTCGTCCATCGAAAAGGGTTTCGCCAGGAAGTGATCAGCCCCCCGCTTCATCGCCTCGACCACCGTCGAGACATCGCTGTCTCCCGTGATGATCATGACGCTGATCTCCTCGTCCAGCTCCTTGATCCAGGGCAGGAGACCGAAGCCGCTTTCGTCGGGAAGGTTCAGGTCCAGGAGGATGAGGTCCGGAATGCGTCGTTCAAGGTAGGAACGGGTCGCGGCGCCGGTCGTCAGCACCTCGACAAGATGACCCTTATTCGAGAGATGCCGTTGAATGGCTCTCCCCAGAGCGAGGTCGTCCTCGACGACGAGGAGTCGACCCGGATGATGCAGTTCACGTTGACTCATGTCGGCCCCGCTTCTCCCGCTCCGGCATCCCGAAAACTCAGGTGTGCCCATTGATCTTAGCAGAGAGATTCTCTGCCTCCGCCTGTCAGTACCGGCATAGAGGATCTTTCGTACGCCGGGATGGGGATATACTGAGAAGCCGGGGAGGTTTGAGTGCTTCACTTTATTGCCGCAATGACGGCGAACGCCGGGCTCCTGCTGTCCATCACGCTGGTCTACGATCTGCTGGGCTTTCGGGAGGACGGACGATCTTCGATCGGACGACAGATCCTGACTGGTTTGATCATCGGGCTGGTCGGAATCGCCATCATCGGGACCGGCTACCAATTGGCGGACGGCATCATTTTCGATCTGCGTTCCGCTCTGCTGGGGCTTTGCGCCCTCTTCTTCGGTTTTATTCCCACTGCGGTGGGTGTCCTGGTGATGGCGATCTTCCGCATTGTGATTGGTGGAACTGGGGTGGCGGTGGGGATCGGAATCATGGTCCTTGCTGCAGCCGTGGGCCTGGTTTTTCGGTATCGGATCGGCCGAAGACTCGAAGAGGTCACGGTGACCCAGCTCTTTCTCCTCGGCGTAGCGGTACATGTGGGCGCCGCCGGCTGTCTGCTCCTGGTACCCAGCGAGGTACTCGATGAGCTTCTGAAGAAGGTCTCGGCGCCGGGCCTGCTGCTCTTTCCGACGATGACGGTTCTCGGCGGTTGGATCCTTCACTTCGGTCATCTCAGGCGGATGGGGGAGGAGAGAGACCGCGCGCTGAAGACGAGCCGGGAGCGTTTCCAGGATCTGGTGCAGAACAGCCTCGATCTGATGTGTACGCATGATCATCTGGGTCGGCTGCTCTGGGTCAATGCCGCGGTCGAGAGAAAGCTTGGCCGGCCTTCGAAATATCTGCTGGGACGGTCTCTCCTTGATTTTATGGATCCGGCCTTTGCCGGCGAACTCGAAGAATACCTTCGGGAGATTTTCTCGAAGGGGCGGGCGCGCGGATTCATGAAAATATGCCTCCCCGGTGGAGCTGAGCAGGTCTGGGAATATCGGAACGTGCTGAGGCAGACTGAGGATGAGTCGCCGGTCGTGCTGGGCTATGCTACCGATGTTACGGAGCAGTTTCAGGCGAGGAAGGCGCTGCAGAAAAGCGAAGCCTGGTATCGCAGCATCTTCGAGTCGGCAGCCGACGGAATCTTCGTCATCGATCATTCGGGTGTTGTTGCAGATCTCAATCCCTCGGCATGCGGCATGCTCGGCTATGAGTTTGATGAGGTGGTCGGGCTTGCAATCGAGAAGATCGATCCATCCCTGGTGGACAGGGAACGGAGACGCGAGCTGCTTCGCCGGGCGAAACTGGAGCCCTATGTTCAGCAGGAGGCTCGCTGGGTCCGGAAGGACGGCTCCATCCGCGATATCGAATATCGTCTCTCTGTCGTGGGGGAGGGAGCGTCCGGCGTCCTCTTCGGGATTGCCCGGGATGTGACCGAAAGGCGCGCGCGGGAAGAGGAGATTCGAGAGTATCGGGACCGTTTTCAAAAGGTCTTTGAGACCATTCCCGATCCGGTCAGCCTCAGCAGATTTCAGGACGGCGTCTTCCGGGAGGTCAACCGGGCCTTCTGCGAAGTGACCGGCTATTCGAAGGACGATATTCTGGGACAATCGGTGGAGGAACTTGATTTCTGGGAAGCTCCGAAGGATCGGGACCGTCTGCTCCGCCTGCTGCGGGCCGAGGGGCGTGTCCGAAATCTCGAATTCTCATTCCGGAATCGCGATGGTATCGCCTATCCCGTGCTGCTCTCGGCGACCACCGTGAGTATCGGAGAGGAGGAGTGCATCCTTGCGGTCTTCAAGGATCTGAGAGAGTGGTTGGCTCGACGTGAGCAACTGCGGATTGCCAAGGCCCGACTGGAGCTTCTGCGAGAGCTGGATCTGGCGATACTCGAGGCCGGATCAATCGATGAGATCATCACTTCAACCCTGATCCGGCTGGAGGGTCTCATCGGCTCCGACCTCTACAGCATGATGCTCTTTGAGCGCGGGTCCGGAAAGGCGCGGGTTTACTTCCCGCCCCATCTCTCCGGGGGGCCGGGCGCCATGGAGGAGATTCCTCTCGAGGATCTGGGTCCTGCCCTCGAGAAGATGGATTCAGGAGAGGTGATGTCCCTGAGGGATTTCGCCGATGCGGAGGATCCGTGGATCGGGCTGGTTCGCCTTCGGAATCGAGGGTTTCAGAGCGGGTTCTGGATACCGATCGAGTCGAATGGAAAACTCGAGGGCTCGCTGAATTTCGTCTTCCGGCGCAGGGAGGGCTATTCTGAGGTGGAGGTCGAAATCGGAAGGGAAGCTGCGGCGGCTCTGGCCCTCGCGCTGGAACAGAATAGCCTGAGGAAGGAATTACAGGATTATGCGGCGGGTCTGGAAATCCGGGTGCGCGAGAGAACCGCAGAGCTGGAGGCCGGAAAACTCGAGGCGGAAAACCTGAACCGGGCGATGATGAGCCTGATGGATGATCTGAAGCTTGAGGTGCGGAGGAGTGAGCGGCTCACCGAGAGGCTGAAGATCAGCAACGAGGAGCTGGAGTCTTTCGCCTATTCGGTATCCCATGATCTCAGGGCGCCCCTGAGACATATTGAAGGTTTTGCAGCGATTCTGGAGGATGATCTGAGGGGAGTGCTCGACGGGGAACAGCGGGACACTTTTCGGAGAATGAAGGATGCGGCCCGGCGCATGAATGAGATGATCAGCGCCGTCCTCGAGATTTCCAGACTCGAGCGGGGGGAATTTCAGCCTGCCCGTGTGGATCTCTCGGCGATGGCCGCGCGGGTGGTCCAGGAGCTGAGGGCCTCAGATCCCGACAGGGAGCTGGTTCTTGAGATCGAGGAGAATCTGGAGGTCGAGGCCGATCCGGTACTCCTGCGTCTCATGCTGGAGAATCTCCTGGGCAACGCCTGGAAATTCAGCTCAAAAGAGGAAAAGACTCACATCGAAGTGAGGAGAATCGAGCCTCGACCGGAGGGCACTCCTGTCTTCCTGGTCCGGGATAACGGCGTCGGCTTCGATATGAGGTACCGGGACCGGCTCTTCGGAATCTTCGGGCGATTGCATCGGAAGGGGGAATTCGAGGGCTTCGGTGTCGGACTGGCGACCGTCTACCGGATCGTCAGGCGTCACGGCGGAAAGATCTGGGCGGAATCCGAGCCCGGCAGGGGCGCGAGCTTCTTTTTTACGCTGGCGCCTGAGCCTGGAGAAGAGGAATCCTGATCGTGAAGGCCGCACCCTGTCCTGGAGTGCTTTCGACGGAGATTTTTCCGTGGTGGGCCTCGACGATGGCCTTGACCAGGTAGAGCCCGACGCCGCATCCGGGTGCTCCGAGCTTGACAGCCGAGGCTGAACGGTAGAATCGGTCATAGATCCGGGGAAGATCTTCGGCGTCAATTCCGATTCCGGTGTCCGAAATCCGGACGAGGAGTTGATCCTCCTCCTCGCGCGCCTCAAGGCCGATCTCTCCCCCTTCATTGGAGAATTTGAGGGCGTTGTCGAGGAGGTTGATCAGGACGCGCTGAAGCGCTTTCCGATCGCCCGCGATCCATCCGTCCTTCAAGTGGATCGCCGAGTTCAGCCGGAGTTTCTTCTCAGAGACCTTTGCGCTGATCCTGTCGACAACGGAATCGATGAGGGGCCCGGCTTTCATCCGGACGCAGTTGAGGTCCACCCGGCCCTTTTCCAGCCGGCTGACGGTCAGCAGATCGCCGATGAGATCGTTCTGACGCTGGAGTTCCTCCGAGAGGATCGTCCAGTATTCATCTGCGTTTTCTTCGTCGCCCTCTTTGAGGAGGTCCACCATCAACTGGGCGGTCGTCAGCGGTGTCCGGAGATCGTGGGAGATGCGATCGATGAACTCGGATTTCATCTGCTCGATCATCTTGGCGTCGCTGATGTCCCTGGCAAGCACCAGCACTTCCCGGCCTTCGAAGGGGATGATTCGACACTCCCATGCGAGGGTGTCACCCTCAAGGGGAATCCGTGTTTCAAGGATCTTCATTCTTCCATCCCGGAGGGTCTTTGAGATGTTGGGCGTGATGGCGGAAATAAGGCGCCGGATGATGGGTGAGGAGGCATCCTGTCGGCCTTCAGGGAGGTTCCACTTTTCGAGGAAATGACCCTCATCGTCAAGGCGGAGCACGGTGTCGGGAAGGGCATTGATAATCGCCATGCTGCGGGACTGGTGCTTTTTCAGGCCGTCGAGGGCCTGCATTCGGGCCGTGATATCTCTGCCGAGAAGGAGGAGAACCTGCTGGCCGGACCATCGGGTACGACTGAGTCTGGCCTCCAGGGGGGTTTCCTGACCGGAGCTGTCGATCAGGGGATAAAAGGAGGCCGGCGCATCGGAGCCCTGACCCAGCCATTTGAGGGCGCGGGCACGCAGAAAGGGTGGGAGCAAATCGGAAAAGAGGCGAAGCCGAAGCTCTGAGAGCGAATACCCGCTGCACTGGACGGCAGCCCGGTTCGCGTGAAGAATCCGCCCGGCCGGGTCGAGAATAAAGAGCACATCGTCCAGGTTCTCCATCAGAGCTTCGAGGTTGCCCATGGTCTCAGCCCGCAGCTCTGCCGAGTGTTCCCGGCTCAATTCGGCAGAGAGCATCGGGCCGAGAAGGCGAATTCCCTTGATTTCGAATGGGCTCCAGGTCCTGGGAGAAGCTGTAGCCAGGAGAAGAAAGCCCGCCCCGGGCCCCTGGACTCCCGTAGGAACTGCAATCAGCGAGGAGATTCGGTTCCGTCGATAGAATTCCAGCTCGGCTGAATTCGATGGCCCGAGAGAACTCAAATCATCGATGCGGAAGTACCCCTGATCTTCCATTTCCCTGCCCAGCATCTGCAGGTCCTCGCTGGGAAGGCTCGATCCCTGCGAGGCGATAGTCGGCATCGAAGGCGCCGCGTATTCACAGCTGAGGTTGATAAATCCGCCCTGGGCCGAGTAAAGAAAAAGGGCGCAGCGCTGGACTCTGAAAATACCGCCGATCATCTGGAGGATTCGGGGGAGATTCTCGGAAAAGGAGAAATCCCGGACATTCCTGAGGACCTCGCTGATCTGGAGAATCCGGTCGAGAATATCCCGATGGCAGTCGTCGGCAATCGGAATCGAGGCCGTGGCAGCGGCCCTCTCGCCCCCCGTGCCGCCTGGATGGCGCCGGATCAGCGTGGCCATGACCCCGCCTCGCCGGAGGATTTGAGAGCCGCGATCTCGAATTGGATGGTGCATCCTGAGTCAGTGTCCAGAATTCGGGCATCTCCACCATAGGCCCGGGCCGTGAGACGGGCGATGCTGAGGCCGATCCCGAGCCCGTTCTCCCGGCTCGTATCCTCAGCTCCCCGGCAGAAGGCCTCAAAGACTTTTTCGCGGAGATGGGCGGGGACTCCCGGCCCCTGGTCTGAAATGGTGATTCGGCAGCCGCCGGGATGCAGGGAGAGATACCGAAGGTCGATCCGTCCGCCGTCGGGGCTGAATTTGCAGGCGTTGTCCATCAGGTGGGAGATTGACCTGCGAAAAAGCTCGGCATCGAGCATGGGCTCTTCGTCGGAATCCACGGAGAGGGAGAGGTCGATATCCTTGAACTCGAACCTGGTCCAGTGTTCATAAATTTTTTCAATCGCCTGATGGAAGTTTTCTTCAAGCGGGATCGCCCTTCTCTGGAGGGGAACTCCCTCCTCTTCCAGGCGGACCAGAAGACCCAGGTCGGAGACCATGGCCTCCATCCTCGAAGCGTCTTCGGTTGCGGATTCGAGGAAGTCTTCCAGTCGTTTCGGATCGGATTGAAATTCCTCGCGCATGACCGGCTTCAGGGTCGCCAGAAGGGAGGCAACGGGTTTCCGAAGTTCGAGCCCTACCGTCTCAAGAAGGCCTCTGCGAATCTCTTCGACTTTCGGAATCGCGTCCTCCAGGCCTTTCTGCCGGGCGATCTCCTGGCGTCGGAGGACCGAGGCCAGCCGTGCGAGAAGTTCCCGGGAATCGAAGGGCTTGGTGATATAGTCGTCGGCGCCTCCCTCGATCCCTTTGAGACGATCGTTGATCCCGCTTCTCGCCGTGAGGAAGATGAAGGGAATCGCGGCCGTTTCGGGATCCTCCGAGAGCAGGCGACGGAGTTCGAAGCCGTCCGGAGGGGGCATCATGACGTCGCTGACGATGATGTCCGGTTTCTGGAGCCGGGCCAAACGCAGTCCCTCGCTCCCGTCCGGGGCCGAGAGCACCCGATAGCCTGCGCGTTTCACGATGGCTGAAAGTCCCATCAGGAGTCTCTGTTCGTCTTCGACGAGAAGTACGGTTTCTCCGCTCATGGCTGCCCCCTTTTCCAGGCCCGATTGTGGACCTGGGCCCCGTCGCCAAGAGATTCTGCAAGACTCATGCCAGACCTGAGAATTCGAAAAAACCAGTATTTTCCTGATTTTTCGGGCGATGGTGACTCTCGATTCGGAGATCTGATGCCCGATTTTCGGACAGGTGAGATGCGCCCGCGCCCTCCCTCTTTCAGGGAGACTCGTTGATCAGGAGCCAGTAGAGGCCCAGCTGCCGGACGGCTTCGAAGAAGTCTTCGGATCGGACCGGTTTGCGAACATAGCTGTTGGCGCCTTCAAGGTAGCTCGTCTCGACGTCTTCTACCCGACCCGAAGAACTGAGGATGACGACCGGAAGTTTTCGGGTGCGTTCATTCGCCCGGATGGCCTGGAGGACGCCATGTCCGTCCAGAAGAGGGAGCTTGAGGTCCAGGAGAACCACCGCAGGGGCCTCCTTCGGGTCT
>JANTFG010000121.1 GCA_024763555.1 Thermoanaerobaculales bacterium | reverse complement strand
TGGACAGCTCTCATCCTCCAGTTCTCCGATCTCCACATCCGAAGGCGGTTGATGAAGAAAACGCAGTGCCGAGACCAGCCCCGGAAGCCCCAGCCTGCGTCGTGCCTCATCATCCAGATAGTCTCTAATTTCTTCGATGACCGGAATGGAGGCCCTCATGATTCGGCGGAGGGTTCGTCCGCCGATGTTCCCGATGTCCCGATAGACGGGGACAATGCCCGACACGGTGGTCGACGGTGTCTCTGAGAGATCGATCATTTCCGGATTGACCAGCTGTAACTCCCCGGATCGGCCATTTCTCAGAATGCCGTAGAAGCCCAGCTTCCGCTCCTCTTCAAGGCCCTTCGGCAGTTGACGGGCGTTAAACCAGATCAACTCCAGCCGATCCTGATCCTGCTCCAGCTGCGCTGTGATGATTCCCGGACTCCAGGGTCTTTTCCTGATCCTGGGGTTCCGGACCAGCCCCCGGACCATGACTCTGCTTCCTTTTCCAGGGAGATTGCCGAGGGGTGTCCACGCTCTCCGGTCCTCCCATTGCGAAGGAATATGAAGGAGCAGGTCACGAATTTTCTCGAAACCCAGACGCCGGAACTCCTCCTTCCGGCGGGGGCCGACACCCGGAAGGCAGTCGAGCGGATCTTCCGGCTTCAGCTTGAGTTTGACACTCACCGGTCAAGATCCGTCTTCTCCGAAGAGCCGGAGATCCTCTGAAGGCGCCTCAGTCCGAATCGATCTCGAAGCGGCATTCCACCGTACCGAAGACCACCTTATCCCCGGCTTTCAGGGGGAATGCGCGTCCGGTGTCCAGGCGAACGCCGTTGACGAAGGTACCGTTCATCGTACCGACGTCCTCGATCACTGAAAAGCTCCCGTCCTCTTCCTTCCGGATCCGGGCATGCCGTCTGGATGTCGACCGCTTGGTGTCCACCGGTGTCAGATCAATATCCGGGTGAATTCCCGTCACCGGATCGAGTCGGCCGACCGTCGTTTCCTGATCCCGTGAGAGCGGGAGCTGCATGCCGGTGCTCAGCTCGATGAGTCGAGCATCCGGATCGGGAGCTGAACGGGGTCCGTCGGTCAAACCGGACTCTTCCAGGTCTACTTTATGCCCGAGCGCCTCCTCAAGCAGTTTTGTCGTCTGTTTCAAACGGGACACGAGTTTCCGCATCATCCGGATCGCGATCTCCGGATTGTGGCGGAGAATAAAGGTGAAGGCGCTCTGGTCAATACTGACCAGTTCGACATCCGTCAGAGCATGGGCACTGGCCGTCCGGGGGCTCTCCTCTTCGAGCATACACATCTCGCCGAAGAAATCCCCCTTCCCCATCCGAGCCAGACTTCTCTCCTCGGAACCCATCTTCTTTCGGATTTCCACCTCACCCTTTTCAATCACATACATTGCCAGGCCGAGGTCTCCCTCGTCGAAGATCACATTCCCCTCTGAAAAGCGGACTTTCATCGGCTCGAAGGGATCATGAGCGACCTGGTTCTGACTTGCCGTCGTTTTGAATTTCACCATCAGCTCCTCCACGTCACCCCTGTCCCCGGGAGCGCTTCAGACAGGCTCCTGCAGGGAGGGGGCAGCCTCCACCATCAGCAGAGGTCAATCAGTAGAGGCCATCATATCAAGAATCGGCGGAGGAGTCGGCAGTCGACCGAGATTGCCCGGCCTCGTGGCCGCGAAATCGAAGACCGTGTGCACCAGGCGCGAGGGAGTGCAGTTCCCTCCGGCGCAGCCGCCTCTCAAGAAATGGAATTAAGGACCCCTGTCGCACTTGAATCTCCGGGAGGTCCCGCGGGCCGGCCTGGCCCGGCATACCGGGACCGGAGGAGGCGGATGGCGGAAGGTGAGCTGGTATCCGAACGTCTTCCCTTCGCCAGGACAGGTGTGAATCGACCGTACTCACGTGGACGGTGTCCCTCGAACCAAACCACAGGCCAAATACCTCTCGTGAAAGTCCGGGTTTCTCATCCCCGCTCCTGTTGCGCTACACTCTCTTTCCGGCCTCGGGCCGAATTCACTCCGAGAGGTTCGACGTGTCCCTCCTCCTGTCTCCTGCATTCTGGCTCAGTCTGTTTTCCGTCACCCTCGTTCAAATCGCGCTGGGGGCGGACAATCTCATCATCATCACGATCATCGCCAATACCCTCCCAAAAGAAAAACGCCAACGGGCCATCCAGCTTGGTCTTCTCCTGGCAATGGTCTTTCGGATCATTCTTCTCGGACTCATCAGCTGGATCCTGCACTACTCCACGACGGTTTTCTGGCATGTCGACTGGAGCCTCCTCGATCGTCTGCGGGTTTCGGCGGGTATCAATGGGAAATCCATGCTGCTGGCTGTCGGGGGACTCTTTCTGATCTGGAAGGGCGTTAAAGAACTTCGGATCAAGATCAAGGGTGTGGAGCACGAGCTGGAACGGGCGGACAGTCTTTCCCAGGTCGTCGCTCTGATCGTCGGTCTCAACCTGATCTTTTCGATCGACTCCATCCTGACGGTCGTCGGGATGACCGACCATTTTCTCGTCATGGCCGGCTCGGTCGTCCTCTCCGTCGCCATGATGCTGGCCTTTGTCGGGCCGATTTCGAAGTTTATCAGCGAAAACCCCGATTTCGAGATCCTCGGCCTTTTCGTCCTGCTGCTGATCGGCTTCGTCCTGTTGCTTGAGGGCGGGCACGTTTCTCATCTTGATGTCAACGGGAGTTCCTTCCCCTACATCCCGCAGTGGATTGTCATCTTTATTCTCCTGCTGATGTTTTCCGTCGATCTCTATCAGAACTGGTACGAACGAAAGATGGAATCACGGCCGCTGAGTCTTCACCGACGCCGGAAGGATCCTCCGGAAATGCAGGTCGTTATCGAGAGGAAGGAAGATCCAGTGAGAAAGACATCAGAGGATTTCTCGGGAGATCCTCAGGATTGAAGAGCGCCACTTCGCCCGCCGCCGAGCCGGCCGCGACCAGGCCCTTCTCGGGCAGGTAAGCAGCCGCGCCCATGTCGCCCCAGTCCGACTGAAAAGCGACGGTAACCGAACATGAAAGCTGCCGATTCTCCCTTCGGCACCGATATTCAGCCACCTCCCAGGAACCGGGCAGCAGGAAATGTCCCCCGCCCAGATCGAGGATCCAGGAGAAATCCCCTTCGGGAAGTGGTAGATTTTTCGAAACGCCGTCCATGCCGTCTACGAAAACGAGGGAAGAGGGATAGAGCCCGAGGATGAGAGCGCCTCCAAGCTCAGTGAATTCCAGAATCCTATAGGTGCCCTGGGAGACGCTGCTCTCCTTCCCGGCGGAAATCCATTCCCCATCCTGCCGGCGGAGGCGATACCAGTGGTGATCCCAGCTTCCCAGGAGACCGATCCCCCGGTTGGAATCAATCCACACGGCCCCCTTCGCGACTCGCGATATGGAGAAAACTCTCTTTTCCTCCAAGGCAGGCCAGCTCCAGGTCTTGAGGGATCCGTCGGAAGATGTCGAAAACAGGGTCGATGTCGCGAGATCAAGATCGAGGGCGTTGACCAGGTAGCGATGGGCCTTCGTCCTCTTATCCTCCTCGAGTCCCGGGAGTTTCCAGATCGCCAGGGTCTTGTCATCGGAAGCCGAAACCAGGTGATTGCCGTCGACACAAAGTTCTGTAACCCCCTGGTCGTGCGCCTTCCTGCTTCTCAACTGGAGGGTCCCGGGATCCAGGGCAATGATGCTCCCGTCCGCACTTCCGGCATAGATCCTTCGCTCCCCGCGGACCATGGCCCAGATCGGCGCCGACGCAATCTTCAATTTTCGCTGCAGGGGAAAGGAGGCATAGCTGAAAATCAACAGTCTGGGCTGAAGGAAATCCTGGACCAGTATACGTCCGTCCACCCAACCCATGATTTCGAGTCCCTCTCCCGGGAAGGCCATGTCGACGGCAATCCCCTTTCCGGCGCGCCATACTTGCAGGGAACCCTGCCGGCCGATTACGAGACTCGGGAAGTCTTGAAGAAATTCCAGTCCATAGCATCGTCCGGAAGCCCTGATAATTTCGTCCTGTACAGCAGCCTGAAGATCGATGACATAGACCTCGTCCATCCATCCACCCACAGCCAACAGCTCTCGTCGATCGTCCAGAGCCAGAAATTCCACCGATCCCTCAAAACTCCGATCCAACATGAGTTTCTTGGAATCCAGACTGACGACGCGAAGTCTATTTGGTCGCGTCGCCCAGGCACAGTAGCGGGAATCCAGGACCAGACGAGTCACTTCTGCGTCTTCACTGAAGGGCCGTCTGAGAATCTCTCGCGGGGACAGGCCGGTGATGTCGTAGACCTGCAGATGTCTTGAGTCAAAGCGAGCCACACTCGCTCCATCTTGAGAGAAGCGCCAGTGCTCATTCGGATCGACATGATCAGCTAAAGTTCGATCCTCCGGCGCATGATGAATCCAGCTCCCGTAGCGGAGAAGCACCCTGCCCTCTGAGAAGACCAGAAAGCGTCCATCCGGCAGGGAGTCGAGGATTCTCTCGTCTTCGGCCGTATTCTCGTGAACCGGCGCAGCGAGGCCTCTCCGGTCGAGAATATCGACGCCCCGCTCGCCGACTCCGGCGAGACTCACGCCGGATGCGACGACCGTATAGGAATCATAAGGCCTGAGGAGGTCAATCGACATCTCCAGCTCAAGCGGTGCACTCTGGGTTTTTCCGAGTTTCCTCGCAGCCCCGGCGCCGGAACCCCGTTTTCCCTTGCCCGCGGCTTCTGCTTTCCGCTCAGCCTCAAGTGCAAGGTCGAATCTTCCCCGCGCGCGCTGCGCCTCGGCCAGCAACGAGTAAACTCTCCCACACTCTGCCGTCTGCCCACCCAGCTTCCGGATCCGCAAGGCCTCATCCAGGGTTTGGAGAGCCTCGTCCGCGTATCCCTGGCGCGTCTGAAGCCGGGCCATCTCCTCAAGGGTTCCAGCCCGGTCCGGATGATCTCGACCGAGTTCTCTTTCCTGAATTTCCGAGGCTTTTTCCAGCAGGGGGCGGGCCTTGGCATAGAGCCCGAGGTTGAGATAGGCGCGACCCATCACGTCCATCATCCGGGCCTGCATGACGGGTTCACCTTCGAGGCGTGTTTGAATCTTCGCTGCGCCGGCATCCAGGACCTCACGGGCCGTGACGGTTTTTCCCTTTCCACTTTCCGGATCGGAAATTTCAAACAGGCTCTCCAGGAAGCCCCGAACCTCTTCAGCAGTCCTGGCCTCCCGCTCGGCTCGTCTTGCCTCGACGGAGATCCGATGAGCCTGGAAAGCCATCGCAAGGGCCACGACGGCCAGGGCCGCGGCCACAATGGAAACAAGTTTTCTCCTCCTCCGGGTCCGACGCAGGGTCTTCCGCAGCTTTTCCTCATCCTCCCTCTTCCTGAGTTCCGCCTCGCGGCTTTCCTGACGTTGATGGAGGCTGCGAAAGCGACGGGCGGCTTCACCCGCATCGGCCAGGCGTCGCTCAGGCTTTCCGTCGACCATGGCCGCGAGGTCCTCGCGGAGGATCTCCGAGTCGATATCACGCTCCCAGCCCGGCGCCAGGGCACGGTGGATGTGTCCGGAAAGCAGCTGGTAGGAGAGGACACCAAGGGAGTACATATCCGCCTGCACACTCGGCGGACGACCCTCGAAGAGTTCCGGCGCCATATACAGCGAAGTCCCGCTGCTGGTCGCCTCCGACTCACAGAAGGTCATTCCGGCCATCGTGATCCCAAGATCGCCGGCATCCACCATAAGCGCACCGATTCCGAAATCCGTCAGCAGGATCTTCGGCTCTCCTTCGAGATCCCGGCGGATCAGGACGTTGGAGGGTTTGATATCTTTGTGAAGCACTCCCACGGAATGGGCGGCGGCCAGGGCATCGGCGACCTGGGCCAGCAGTTCCAGACGCAGATCGATGTCCACAGAGGCTGCGGGCCCCTTTCCCTCCAGCCACTGAAGCAGATCACCGCCCTCGCTGAATTCCGTTTCGATGAAATAGGGGCTTTCTTCAAAATTCCAGTCGAGGATCCGGGCGATATCTGGTCGATTGCCGAGACTCTCCTTCATGACCCGGAACAGCGTCACCTCCCGCTGGAGGCTGCGGAGACGACCCGCATCGAAACAGAACTTGAAAACACGTTTTTCACCGGTTTTTTTGTGGACCGCAAGCCAGACCTCGCCAAAGCCGCCTTCTCCCAGCTGTTCTTCGAGCTGCCAGCGTTTGCGCGTCGGAATTTCCGCTCCCTTCGAGGGCCTCCAGCCCAGGATGCCGCCTTCTTCCCCGGCCCGGTGGACCTTTTCGGAGTCCGGCGGTGGACTGAGGGGAGCTTCACCCTCGACCCCGACCTCGAAAACCTCGACGGCTTCCGACACCCCTTTGAAGAGATAGGCGCCATGGGCCAGCCAGCTGAGAGCCTCGACCGGGCACTCACCGGAAGCTGCCGCCCGTCGGGCCAGATCGAAGGCGCCCCGGGTCAGCAGGGTCTGATTTCCCTCGGCCAGGGACATGATTCGAGCCGCCATGGGTTTGGCCAGACCCTCAACTTCGAGGGGTTTTGCACCGCGCCTGATGTCTTCAGCAGTGTTCTCGTGGAGATAGACCTCGCCGAGATGAATTCCGACCCTGGCCGCAATCTCAAATCCGCTCTCTTCCCGGAGGAAGGCGAGTTTCCGGTGATACTCGATCGCATAGAGCAGGGCGTCGATCGGGCGCTGAAAGAGCATCAAGAAACCGTCTGTCTTATCGATCTCCAGGCCGCCGTATTCCGGAAGGAGGTCCCGTGCCAGGCGATCATGGCGGGCGAAGAGCTCAGCCGCCCGGCGGTCACCAAGCTCCTCCACGAGCCGGGTACTTCCTACCAGATCACTGAGCAGGAGTGTCCGGATGACGGCCTGGATTCCACTCTCATCCATGATGCTCATCCGCCGGTGGAAGAGTAGATTCTCCCCGGGACCCGCGAAGCCGACGAAGTTCCTCTTCTTTTTCGACAAAACGCCGAGCCAGGGCCTTGACGAAGAGCCCCATCCAGAAACCCATTCCGAGGTCTTCCTCGAAGCACGCCCTGGAGATTTCAAGAAGAACCAGTTCATCAACAGCTTCGACCGTAGCCGTCCGTCGCGTCTCCGCAAAAACCGCGGTTTCGCCGAAGACCTCGCCAGGACCCATTGTTCTCAGGACCTTCTTTTCCGGGCCCTGGAGAATTCGGCAGCTGCCGGAGTAGATGGCGTAGGCCTGAGAACCCGGATCGCCCTCTCTGAAAACCACGCTCCCCGGGGGGAAACGCCTGACGGGGAACTGCCAGCCGCTTCGGAGGAAGGCCTTGATCTCCTGCTGCATCTCCTCGACCGACTGAAATCGATCAGTTCGATCCGGGGCCAGGGCCCGCATCGCGATGGCACAGAGCCGCTTCGGCAGAGGCACACCGGCCCGTTCAGAGGGTTCCGGAATCTCTCCCCGCCTCACCCTGTCCATCAACTGCATGGACTCCTCTTCGGGGTAGGGAGGCTCGGTCGTCAGAATCTCGTAGAGCAATCCTCCAAGGGCGAAAATGTCGGTCGTTTCGCCGATCTCCTCGCCTCTGATCTGCTCCGGCGCCATGTAGTTCAGGGTGCCGACCGCCATCCCATCAGCCGTCAGTTTCGGAGCCGGAAGCCTGTCTCCCCAAGCTCCCGAATCGCTTTCCTTCCCTCCCGAAAGCTTCGCAATCCCCCAGTCCATCAGGTAGACCTGCCCGAAACGACCCACCATGACATTGTCCGCCTTGATGTCGCGATGTAGAACACCCCGGCTGTGGGCAAAAGCCACTGCGTCGCAGACTTTCAGAAAAACCTGGAGGAGTTCATAGAGTTCCTCGGTACTCCTCATCCGCAGGGGTCGCCCCCGGAGGATCTCGGTCAGGGTCCGGCCCTCGACCCTCTTCATGGAGAAGTACAGACCGCTCTCGATCGCATTTCCCAGCCGGTAGACGGGGACAATATTGGGGTGGTCCAGCTGGGCGGTGAGCTGGGCCTCCGCCACCAGGCGTCTCCTCAGACGCTCATCCAGCTGTATTCCCGGACGGAGAAATTTCGCAGCGATCCGGCGCAGGAGCCGCTGATCTTCCACCTCGCAGACCACTCCCATTCCACCTGCACCGATCTTTCGCCCCGTGAGAACCTCTTCCGGAGAAAAATCAGAGAGATCCGGATCGAGGTGAATGCCCTTCTCTTCGTTCAATCTCGCCCTCCCCGGGTCTCTGCCACATCAGGAATACCGAAGCCGCCTGTCCCAATCTCGGGTGGAGGAACTGACTCTCCCAGGGTTTCATAGAGGTCGGAGATTTCTTCTCCCCACTCAATCAGGATGTGCAGAAGATCGGGATCGAAATGTCCCCTCTGGATTCTCTCGTCTCCCTCAAGCAGAATCCGGACACTCTCCTCGTGGGAGTAAGCCCTCTTGTAATGGCGCTTTGAACGCAGCGCATCATAGACGTCCATCAGACGAACGATTCGGGCCTCCAGCGGGATCTCCCTTCCCTTCAGGCCTTCGGGATAACCGCTTCCATCGAAGTTCTCATGGTGGGACCTGGCGATACATCGGGCCATTTCAAGATGGGGAGAGCCCGCCAGAACCTGGGCGCCGTTTAAGGTATGGCGGCGCATGATCTCCATCTCTTCAGTGGTCAAGCGGCTGGGTTTGGCTAGAATCTTGAAGGGAATCGTAATCTTCCCGACATCATGAACCTTCGCAGCCTGAACGATCCACTTGATAAAATCCGGTTTTCTCCCGGCCAGCCCGGCGATTCTCCCACTGAGGTATCCAACCCGCCGGATGTGGAGGCCCGTTCCAGAATCATAGAACTCCGCTGCGACGGCCAGAGCCTCCATGGTCTGGAAGAAAGCGTCCTCGACCCGCTGCGCATCCTGCCGGAGACGCTCGAAGACCCGCCAATGCCGATGCATGGCTCGCAGCAGGGGTAATTCATAGATCCCGACCTCCCAGGGATAGTCGGCGGCAAGAATCGTATTGCCCTCAACTCCGACTGCAACGAAGTTTTCAGGCCGCTCCTCAGGAGGAATTCCGAGAAACTCAGCCATTTTCTCCGGCATAGGGTCCTTGGAGATGAACTCGCCATCGCCGCGCTCGGCAGAGGCCAGAAGTGCCAGCATCTCCCTTTTCGGGCAGGAGGTCGAGAATGTCTCGGATCTCTCATTCACCCTCTTCCACATGATTCCCACAAGATCCTCGCCGCTGTCGAATCCAGCCCAGATCAGGCGGGGCCGATGAGGATCCTGGAGCCCCACACCCAGCACATGATCGGCCATCGCATCGGCGACCTCGGGCCTTGTCCAGCCCGTGATCGGTCGATCGAGAAAGCTCTCGGCAAAACTCCCGAGACGATCCATCTCCATGTAGGAGAGCAGCAAACGGTCGCTGAGGTGTTTCGAGCGCAGCAGTGTCTGAATCCTGGCCCGCAGTTCCGAAAGGGTCGGCGGCTTCGTTAGAAAATCCTCCGCCCCCATATCCAGGCTCCGGACCCGATCCGACTGAACCTCGCTCGAGGTCAGCACGACAACGGGAATCCGGCAGGTCAGCTCGTTCGCTCGCAGCCACCGGCAGACATCCAGGCCATCCATATCCGGTAATCCGAGATCAAGCACGATGAGATCCGGCGCCTGGGCCTCGATTCGTGCCATGGCCTCCCCGCCGGAGGCAGCGTCCGCGACCTCATAGCCCAGCTCCGTCAACCACCGTCTCATCTGGCCACATACGGTCGGAGAATCGTCGACAATCAGAATCTGGTCCATGCTGCTACCAGTGTAACCCGGCCGACATGTTACGCAAGAGCTTCTCATCTTCGAGGTTGTTGCGCTGTACTTCGGTTAGAGGCGGAGCGGTCCAGTGGAGACGGCCGCTTCACGGCCTGCCCGTGCGAGCGGAAGGCGTCGGGAAGCACGCTCCCCTCCCGCCATCCACCTCGTCCGGCCCCGGCCTGGGCTAGCCAGGCCGGCCCACGGGACCTCCTGGAGATTGCGCGGAGTGCAATGCCCTCAGTCTTGGCTCAGCCCTCAAAACCCGCCCGGCTCACTCATTCCCGTTTCCCAGCACTTCCTGGACGAAATAGCGCGGTCGGGCCCGGACATCCTGGTAGATCCTGCCGACATACTCGCCCAGCAGGCCGAGACCGACGAACTGGGCGCCGATGAAGCAGAAGAGTACGGCAAAGAGCGTGAAGACGCCCTCTGCCGCCCATTCGGCGCCGTAGAAAAATCGTGCACCCAGAAGAAAGATACCGAAGCCGAAGCCGAGGCCGGAGATCAGCAGGCCGATCATTGTCAGGGCGCGGATCGGAAAGGTGGTCATGCTGGTCAGGAGATCGAACTGGAGCCGGATCAGGGACCACATGCT
>JANTFG010000120.1 GCA_024763555.1 Thermoanaerobaculales bacterium | reverse complement strand
ACTTCAGCGGCGATCCCTCCAGGGCGGCCGAATGGCATTATCCCAATGACGCTCCGGTCGAGTTTCTGATCATTACACCGCCCTCGCTGGAGTCGGCTCTGGCCGATTTCGTTGCCTGGAAAACCAGCTGCGGCTTTCATGTCAGCGTTGCGACGACCGATACGACGGGAACGACCAAGGCCGAGATCAAGAGCTATATCACCAATCTCTACAATGGCGCCAATCCTCCGGTTTACATCCTGATGATCGGGGACTCCCCGACGCCTCTTGTGACCTATACCAGTAGTGATTCAGGTGTCAGCAGCGGAGGGTCCGGGGGAACGGATCTTCCCTTCGTTCAGATGGACTCGGATCGCTATCCCGACATGATCATTTCCCGCTGGCCCGTCGATGATGCGACGGAGCTGGCCAACATGCAGAACAAGATTCTCTTTTATGAGCAGCCGACCGCAGCGAATTCCGCCTGGCTTAACCGGGCACTCTTCATGGCCGGAGACGACTACGAAAACAACAACGTGACGACCCACGAAGACGTTATTGCGGAACTGATGGCGCCCGCGCCGAACTCCGCCGAGTGTGATCTCTGGCACGGGAATCCTGACAACCCGACGACCCAGGATCTGATCGATGACCTCAATACCGGTCGCGGATGGGCGGTCTACTCAGCTCATTCCGGTCCTTCAGGCTGGTCCGGCGATCCCTCCTTCTCCTCCTCGGACGTCCCCAACATGGGCAATACAAACATGTATCCGATTGGGATCGGACACTCCTGTCAGTCCAATATGTGGGCCAGCAACTCGGATGTCTTCGGCGAGGTGACGGTCACCCAGGCGGACAAAGGCTTCGTCTCGTACTGGGGTGGTTCCAACTCGACGCACTGGGTGGGCGACGACTGGTTGCAGCGCGGCTATTTTGACGCCCTCTTCGATACCGACATGACCGGCTCCCAGATCCCGGATCTCGACGGCCAGTACTCCAACGGCGCGATCTGTTACGCCGGACTGACCTCCGTGACCCTCCAGGGAGGAGATGATGAGGACTACTACTGGTACCTCTATAACCTGGACGGAGACCCCACCCTCGATCCCTTTACGAAACAGCCGACGGCACTCAATGTCGGCGCGCCCTCGGCCGTAGGACCGGTCGCCATGGACAACTTTGAGGTCAGCGTGACGGATGCCTCCTCGAGCGCCGTACAGGGGGCGCTGGTGGCGGCCAGCCAGGACGGAGTGTTATTGGGCGCCGGCTATACCGATGGGACGGGGACGGCCTCTTTCCATATCGATGCCCCCTCGGCAGGTTCTCCTCTTCTGGTACGGGTGACGGCCCATAACCACCTCCCGACCGACGCCTCGACGATGGTCGGAGCGGAAGCCGACGGAGTTGTCAGTCTTGACGCTTCGGTCTATACCTGTTCCTCCCCGGTGATTATTGACGTCTTCGACTCCAACGCCTCGGCCGGATTCTCGGTCAGCCTCGGTGTGGTCGGAGGCTCGTCGATTTCGGTTTCCATGAGCTCTGTCGGTGATATCAGCGGTCATTTCCGTGGAACGGCGACCCTGGGCACCGATCTCAGTGTCAGTCACGGCCAGAGCCTCCAGGCGATTTATCACGATACGGACACCGGGGGCGGCTCTCCGGCAGACAAGACGGCGAGTGCCGCCATCGACTGTGCCGGTCCGGTGATCAGCGGGGTGGGAGCTACCGTGTCACAGAGCAGCATGACGGTGCAGTTCACGACCTCGGAGTCCGGCACGACGGTTGTCCGCTACGGTTCCTCGATTCCGCCGGCGACCAGCAGCAGCGATGCGACGATGAGAACTTCCCATAGCACGACAATCGATGGGCTCAGCTCCTGTACCACCTACTACTACGAGGTGGAGTCCACCGATGCTTATGGCAACACCACCGTCGATAACAATGGCGGCGCCTATTACTCTGCGGAGACCTCCGGCTGGACGACCTTCATGAGCGAGAGTTTCGACTCCGATCCAGGTTGGTCGATCGACAACGGCGGCAGCACCAACGGGTGGGCTTTCGGTGTCCCCCAGGGTGGCGGCGGAGCGTATGGAAATCCCGACCCGACTTCGGGTGCGACGGGCAGCAATGTCTACGGCGTGAACCTTGCGGGAGACTATGATAATTCACTGACGACGGACGAGCTGAAGCTGACGACGCCCTCCTACGATCTCTCACAGGCGACCTCCGTGTATCTCAGTTTCCAACGTTGGCTTGGAGTTGAGAGCCCGAGTTACGATCATGCCCGGGTGCAGGTTTCCACGGATGGTGCTTCGACCTGGACGACGGTCTGGGAGAATACCGGAGCGGTGGAAGACAGCGGGTGGTCCGAACAGAGCATCGATCTGACGGCTCAGGCGGCGGGTCAGCCCGATGTCCGGATCCGCTGGACTCAGGGGGCGACCGACAGCTCCTGGCAGTTCTGCGGCTGGAATATCGATGATGTCGTACTCGAGGGCGAAATGCCCTGTGGAGCGATGGATGGTATTTTCGCCGATGGATTCGAGGGTGGCTCATGCGCCCGCTGGTCCTGGGATACCGGACGACTCTGATCAGCTCAAGAATTGAAGCGATGGCCCCGCCGGGAAGATCGGCGGGGCTTTTTCTGTTGTAGGAATCGGATTTCCAGTCATGGATTACACTGGGAACCGGGGGAGGAGTTCTCATGGCTACGGATTATGATGTCATCGTCATCGGTTGCGGACCGGCAGGCGAACGGGCTGCGATCCTGGCGGCGCGGGCCGGTCGGCGGGTTGCCGTTATTGAGCGTTCCGAGGTCGTGGGGGGCGCAGCCGTCAACTGGGGGACGATTCCCTCCAAGACCCTTCGCGAGAGTGCCCTGTTCGTCTACTCGCAGACCCGCAAGAAACTTGAAGGCATCCGGACAGAGATCTCGGATGAAATCTCGATCCAGGACTTTATGTTCAGGAAGGAACAGGTCGTTCAGCGGGAACTGGAGCTGATCAACCGCTCCCTGGCGAAACACCGGATTGATGTCTTCCGGGGTTCGGGATTCTTCGTCGACGAACATCAGATCGCGATCGTCGGATCGACGGGACAGCAGAGGGGGATTCTTCGCGGGGAGATTATTGTCATTTCCACAGGATCCGCTCCCAATCATCCTCCGGACGTCCCCTTCGACGGGCGCTTCGTTTTCGACAGTGATACGATTCTGGAGCTTCCTTCGATGCCTCGATCGATGGTGGTCCTCGGCGCCGGGGTGATTGGTGTTGAATATGCGGCGGTCTTCACGGCCCTGGGCCTCGAAGTAACTCTGGTCGATACCCGACCCGAGTTGCTGCCTTACCTTGATCGCGAGATTGTCGACCGTCTCGAGCAGGAGATGCTTCGCATGGGTATGGTCGTCATTCATGACGACACCTATGAGGCGATCGAAACGGGAACTGCATCCAGACCATCGGTCATCTGCAGGACGAAGAAGGGGAACGCCCTGGAAGCCGATGTGCTTCTCTATGCCATCGGACGCGACGGAAATACCGGCTCACTCAATCTGGACGCGATCGGGATGAACTCCACGGGTCGGGGACTCATCCAAGTCAACGAAAATTTCCAGACGGCACACGATCATATCTACGCTGTGGGCGACGTGATCGGCTATCCCGCCCTGGCCAGTACCTCGATGGAGCAGGGGAGGAGGGCCATGCGACATGCCCTGGGCCTGGAGGGGATCAATACCCGGCTGGCTATCCTGCCCTTTGCGATCTACTCGATCCCGGAGGTTTCCTACGTCGGCAAGACCGAGGAGCAGCTCAGGGAGTCAGGTCGGGACTATATCGTCGGACGCGGCCTGTACGCCTACAATCCGCGAGCCCAGATCATGAGTGAAACCGGAGGCCTGCTCAAGCTGCTCTTTGATGCCGAGACGATGAAGCTGGAAGGCGCCCACATCGTTGGGGCGACGGCCTCGGAACTCATTCATACGGGACTGGCCTTTCTGCGTTCCGGCGCCACGGCCATGATCATCGCTGACAACCTCTACAACTACCCCACGCTTTCGGATCTCTACCGCCACGCCGCCATGGAGGCCCTCGGGCAGAAACTGGCGCGGGGCGATCTCATCGAGGGCTGGTAGGAGACGCTCCGGGCGGAGCGTCCGGAGCACCTGCGTGGGTGCATCTTCCGCGCTTCGTGTGCCCCGGAGATTCTCCCCCTCGTTCTACTCTTCAACGGGTGAGAGCAGCTCCATCTCCTCTGCTGTCGGAGCAAAAAGAACGCATCCTACGGTCCCGGGCCCGGTATGGGAACCAACGATCGGACCGATCTCGCCTTCGAACATTTCGATGATGGAGAACTTGGCCCGGATCAGTTCCGAAAGGCGTCCGGCCCATTTTGGAGCGGATGCATGGCCGACGGTGGCGAAGATCGGCTGGTCGGTATTGAGTCGAGTCCTGGCGATTTCCAGCAACTTCGGCTGAGCCTTTTTTCCTCCCCGGGCCTTGTCGACCGCCTGGACCTCACCCTTTTCCATGGCCAGGATGGGTTTGATCCCCAAAAGGGTTCCGAGGAGGGCCCGGGCGCCTCCGATGCGCCCCCCTTTCCGGAGGTACTCCAGGGTGTTGACGAGGAAAAGGAACTGGAGTCGTGGAGAGATATCCCGGATTTTCTCGGCGATATCCTCAATGTCCAGTCCGCGCCGGGCCATCCGGCTGGCGAAACGGACCAGCATCCCCAGGCCGACGGAGTTGACGCGTGTATCGACAACGGCGATTTTCGGGGGTCGCATCGAGCCGGCTTCCTCCCGACGTTTCCTGTATTCCTCTTCGCCCTCGGCGGCGGCCTCAAGAGCATGCGAATAGGTCAGGGACTGAGCGGCGGAAATATGAAGCGAGATGATGTCGCCGGTGGCGATGAGATTCTGGAAGGCTTCGAGGAATTCACCCTTCCCCGGAGGGCTCGTACTTGGAAAGACATCGCTTGAACGCAGGAGCTTGTAGAAATCATCCGGCATCAGGTCAACACCATCTTTATAGACCTTCTTACCGAAGATGACCGAGAGCGGGACCACCGTAATCGCATCCCGGCGGATGACCGAGGGATGCAGATCACAGGTGGAGTCCGTGACGACGTGGATGCGATGCTCCGGCTCATGGAAGATCAAGACACCCTGCTCATGCAGAGACTCAATCGCCTTGAGAACCTCCAGATCGACCTCGGGAACGATATCGATCAGTTGAGCGAGGTTATTGACGTTCCGGATTCCGGTCAGGACGGCACGCTCGGTCGGTTGAAACTCCGTGTTGAAAAAATCGCCGGCCATCTTGACTTCAAGCCGGGAGTTGAGGGAGGGGAGTCTCCTGAAGATTTCGTCGATCTGGAATTTCTCCTCGACGGCATTGCTGACGAGGGTTGGGAGATCATCTGAGATCCGGGCCTCCCCCGAGACATCCTCAAGGGTGAGGACGAATGCCCCGCCCCGGAGTCCGGCAATCCGGTTGAAGGCCTTGA
Source organism: Thermoanaerobaculales bacterium (assembly GCA_024763555.1). GTDB lineage: Bacteria > Acidobacteriota > Thermoanaerobaculia > Thermoanaerobaculales > Sulfomarinibacteraceae > JANTFG01. The sequence continues at coordinate 4,883 of JANTFG010000120.1, read as the reverse complement.
GGCCCTGGACTTTTCCCCAGTGCGCGTCGATGATTTCGCCTTCGCGGAAGATCAGTCCCGTATCTTCCGCGACTGTCAGTCGGACATGGCCGGAGATTCGGAATTTCAGCAGAACCCGAAGAAGGTCACCCACCGCGATCCGGGTCAGATCTCCATAGAGGCGATCGATGGTATCGTTAAGTTGTCCTCCGACGTGTCGAGCCAGCAGGAGCAGACGAATCTGGTACAGAAACTGCTCTGAGTCGATTTCTGAAGCTTTGAGAGAGTAGAAATTACCCTCTTCGAGATCTTCCGGAATTTCGAGGGCTGTTTCACTGAGGATCAGCATCGGTGGAACATCAAGGCCCGTTGCCTTGACCCTTCTGCAGAGTTCGAGGGGGTCGATACCCTCGAGATCTGAATGAGCGATGACCAGAGTCGGATTGAGACCCGCTGTGAAACGAAGAGCTTCTTCGCCATTGATGGCGTTGATGACCTCGTATCCGCCCTTATACAGGGCCAGCCCGAATTCCCGTCGTCGTTCCTCGGAACTGTCGGCTACCAGGATCGCATCTTCATATGACACAGCCGCCTCCCGCGTCCAGTATAGCCGATGTTGGGCCGGATGCCGGAAAGTGCCTGTCAGACGATAACCTGGGGCTCTGAATCCTCCTCCATATCGCTCGGCTGGGGGCTCGGGTTCTTCGAGATAATTCCGGTCGCGCTTCCCAGAGGGAGGGCCGGGCTGATCGGCGCCATCGCGGCGAAGAGCCAGAGCTGGAGGCAGGCCGCAACAAGACCGGCGCCGGGAAGTACCAGCCAGATCAGTCGGCCCGTTCTGAATTGCGGCCACATCATGTAGAGAAGCAGCGGAAGACTGAGACACCCTGCAATGAGAATTCCGAACACCAAAGTGGGGAGCAGGGTGGCGAGGGGTTGAGCCAAAGCGCCTCGAAGGCCACGGAACCATGCGAAAACCGAAGAACGCCTCCCCGGGGCTGTCAGCTCCCAGGCTCCTCGCAGCGTCGCTGCCCAGAGGATGATTTTCGAGAGGATCAGGAGACCGAGGGCGATCGGGATCAGGACGACCATCCTGTCTTCGTTCATGTCCTCCCATGAAGACCGAATCAGGGCAAAGAACCCGGCGCCGATTCCGCCGAAGAGCAGCAGGAACATAAGCCAGGCCCAGAGCGACAGGCGAAGGTAGCTCCACCATCCCACGATGCCGTGGCCGAGAGTTCGGGAGAGTGAATTCGAGGTCTCTCCCTCCCAGATGAGCTGACGACAGAGGCCGGCGTGCCAGAGTACGGTCCAGAACCACATCAGGATCAGTGTGCTGAGCAGGGTCACGCCGAGGCTCGGTATGACGGGTAGGAGTGCCTGGGCGCTGAAAAGTCCAATATCGCCGGCGGGAGGAGTGAAACCCTCCGGGATGGCCCTGAGCGCCTGACCTGCCGTAGCTGAGATCATGCTTCGAAAGGGAGTCAAGAGAATGATCGGGACGATCCAGATGGCGAGTATCAGCCTGTGCATCCGGATGCTCAAGCGGAGGCCGAAGAGCAGGGAAGGTTTCCTTTTCATCATCAACTCCAGATCGTCGAGACGAGACTGAGAACATTCGAGAGGCTCCAGCTCAGTGGAGCGCTCGGGTCATGGGCTGAAGCTTTTCTCTGCCAGTAGTTGTTACGCCGCCGGGTCTCCAGTGCCCAGACCCCATCGGGGTCGACGATGATGGCATCCAGTTTCTTATTGCTCTCAAAACTGAAGTGTTTCCAGCGTTCGAAGCCGGCCCATTCCCGGTTCTCGGAGGATCCGTCGGCATAGATCAAGCGAATCTTGACCGGCCCTGAGAAGCTGCCCCTCCGCATCACGTCGAAGCTGATGTCCCAGGGTCCGCTTTCCTCTTTCTTCACACCATCCGACGGATCCTCAGCCTGGTCCGTCTCGACCCAGGCGCCCCCACTCCAGGAAGCACCGGTCGCCGCCTTTTTTTCTCCGGTGTGCACCGATCGGATGGCCCAGTCGACAATGGCGTCGCCCTCGATGGCCTGCGAGAAGAACCAGTCCAGATCCTGTTCCGTGGACTCCGAGAGACTCTGCTCCAAATCTTTCCCGGTGGGATGCTTGAATCGCCATTTGAGAGCGTAGTCCCGCATCGCCTGAGCGAATGACGCTTCTCCGAGAAGCCCCTCCAGAGTCTTGAGGACGAGTACGGTCTTGGTGTAGCTCGCCATGCTGTAGTTTTGCCGGCTTCGGAATTCCCAGGCAAAACGGTCGACCTGGAGGGGATCCTTGAGGGATGAGAAGCCCAGGCGGGCGGTCGCCCAGGGGGAGAGGTTGAACTGCTCCTTAACCAGATGATCGCGGGCAATTGCGGCCCGGCAGGAGGTCTCGGCAAAGGAGTTCAGACCCTCGTCCATCCATGCCTGTTCAAACTCATTCGAGGCCAGCATGCCGTAGAAATACTGGTGGCCGAATTCGTGAATCGTGACCATCTCGATCAGTGAGGCCCCTGAAAAGGGGAAGTACTCCATCAGCTTGGCCGCTCCGGTCGTGATGAAGGTCGGGTACTCCATTCCTCCTGCTTCCCGTGCGGTCGGGGGTGGAGAGACGAGACTCAGCTGGGGGTATGGATAGGGGCCGTAGTGGAGACCGTACCAGGCGAGGGCAAGACGGGCCGCATGCAGGGTTCTTTCTGCCAGCCCTTCCTGCTGCTTCGGAATGAGGAGCCTGAGATGGACTGGAGGAAGTTCGAGTTCGGCGGCCGAAAGATCGAGCTGCTTCATGGCATCCTCGAGCCATCTGCGGGGAATGTCACGGGCGGGTTCGAAATCACCCTCGACAACACTCATCATGTTTTTCGGGGCCGCACACCAGGCAAAGTCATGGACATTCTCCGCCGTAAAGACCGCGACCAGGTTGCGGGAGTTACCCTCAGCGACCTGATGGTTCTCGACCTCGATGCCTGTGGCTCCGAGGACGTAGTCTTCCGGAACCTCGATTTCCACACGGTAGGTGGCGAAATCCGCATAAAACTCGCTGGAGGCGTGGAACTGGTGGCAGTTCCAGCCGGCCCTTTCCCGGCCTCCGTGTCCTGCTGCTTCATAAACCCCCAGCTTCGGAAACCACTGGCCGACCAGATGAAAGTCTCCGGCCCAGCCTGTCCGAGCGATGACGCGAGGCAACCGGGCTTCGAATTCGAGGTGGATCCGGATTGTTGCCCCGGCTTCGACGGGCTCGGGGAGTTCAACCCGGGCTACCGTGTGATCCTCGGCATTGTCGTCGTCCGGACGGACGAAGCTCAGGGAAGGCAGGAGATCGACGTCCCCTTCGGTTCTCAACGTCTTGATCCTGGTCCAGCCCCAGTGGCGTTCGATATGGTGGCCGCCCCGAAGTGTGCCCTCGCCCAGCTCCTTCATAAAGCTGCTGTGGCTGTTGGCAAAGGCGTTGAGGTAGAGGTGAAAGTAAAGTTCCGAGGTCGGTGTCGCCGTCGTATTTCTCCACTCGATCTCTTCGCTGCCCTCGAGACCGTGGCTTGCCGGGTCCAGTGAGACTGAAATCTCGTAGCGGACGGGTAGCTCCGCAGCGTAAAGACCCGGGGCGATCCCGAGGATCAGCAGGGCGTTGAAGATGAACTTCATGGTCGACTCCTTCCCGCAGCAGAGTGTAACACCTGGGTCGAAGAAAAATGACTCCAAATGGCGGGGATGGGCCCCGGCTCGCCAGAGAGATACGACAATCGTCGTCCCGTTGTTTTCTCCTCAGCTGAAATTCTCTCGCAAAGCACGCAAAGGTCGCAAAGGCCCCCTCCCGCCCGAAGACATGAAGGCAGAACACAATATTCACGCAGAGGTCACGGAGATCGCAGAGAGCGGGCCATCGGTCCTGGGCCTGCTTCGCAGTCAGAGCTGATAGAAGCTCCACTGTCGGAGAACGAGCTCTCCTCCAGCAAAGACATCAATCAGCGGTCCTCTCTCTTCGTGAGAGGATAGAAGGACCGACGGCTCCAGAACAAACCACCCACCCGGAGAAGAAAGGACATTTTCACGCAAAGTACGCAAAGGTCGCAAAGAGGGGGCAGAGAAGACATGAAGGCAGAAGGCATTTTTCACGCGGGCTTCGCGGGGGTTGCGGAGAGCGAGCCAGGGCCTCAGTACTCAGCCGGTCTCGGCTGTCTTCTCTTCCTTCGTTGCTTTGTCTTGGGTAGGGGGGCCGATGCAGACCATCCAGCGGCTGAAGAATAATAGGAAAGCCCTCCGGTAAAATGTCTTTCGGCCGGCACGGGGCCGGCCACCTTTCTCTGTTGCTCCTTGAGCCCCACCAGGATCGACCGGGTTACAATCTACCCATGAGAAGGCAGGCAGCGAATATGAGAAGACCTCGGACCATCCTGGTCGCCTTCCTGAGCATTCTTGTATTCGCTGCTCTCCCGGCCCAGGCGACTCGCAGCCTGCCGAGCCTCGGAGAAAGCTACAAGACAGCGGGCCGCACCAGAACACACTTGCAGTTACCGATGAAACTTGTCTACCGGGTGAAAATTGAGCTGGCGAATCCGCCGGATATCATCTTCTTCACCAAAAATTTTCAAGGGAAAAATTTTCAAGGGACATTCTCGAGATCTTGCAATTTCATGATCTGTGCCCCATATTGTCGGAAGCGGTACAGAAATGAGAGGAGGCGTCAGATGGCACGAGTTGCGAGGTTCAAGATCGAAAGCGGGGAGGCGTGGTACCACGTGCATGCGCGGGTGGCCGGACACAAGGGTGAATATCCACTGGCGAAACCGCTGGTCATGCGGCGTCTGATCGATACGATCGAGCACTTCAGCCGGATCTATTTCTGCGAGGTGGCGGCCTTCTCGATTCCCGGGTCGCATTACCATCTGGTGGTCAAGTTCAAGGAAG
>JANTFG010000119.1 GCA_024763555.1 Thermoanaerobaculales bacterium | reverse complement strand
GCTCCGGATCTTCTCCACGGGCTGCCCGAAGGAAACGCTGAGAAAGCGGATGAAGGGCCTGGGCCTCGAAGCTCTTCGTCGGGGCTTCCTCAACAATCATTCCCTCCTCGATGACCATGATCCGATCGCTTCTCGGGAAAATCGTGGAAAGATCGTGGGAGATCAGCAGCAGAGCCAGGCCCCGCTCCCGACAGAGCCGGTCGAGCAGGTCAAGAATCTCGGCCTGGGTCACGAGGTCGAGAGAGGCCGTAATTTCATCGGCCAGCAGCAGCTCCGGTTTGCCTGCAAGGGCCATCGCCAGGAGCACACGCTGCCGCTGGCCTCCGGAGAGTTCGTGAGGATAGGCTCTCAGCAGCGCCTCATCTTCCAGCCCCACATCATCCATCAGGCTTCGGGCCATTGCCCGCGCGTCCTTTTCGGGAAAGTAGAGCGAACAGAGTTCACGCAGTTGAAAGCCCACAGTCCAGACCGGATTCAGCGCGGCGCTCGCCTGCTGAAAGACGATCCCGATACGACGTCCTCTCAGGCCGAGGCGCCGTTTTTCGGGAAGCTCGAGGAGATCGACACCGTCGATGAGAATCTTCGAGGATCCAAAACGGAGGCCAGAGGGCAGGAGCCCGAGACAGGAGAGAGCCGTCATACTCTTCCCGGAGCCCGAGCGTCCGATCAGAGCGACCCGCTCAGCCCGCCCGATCCGAAAGTCCAGGCCCCGGAGAATGGGCCTGCTTCCCTCCACCCGAAGCCCCTGAAGCTCAAGAAGGGCCGGCTCCCCGCTCATTCCGGGAGTGATTCCCGTCGGATCAGTCGAAGCGGGGCTTCGTCGGGATCGAAAACAGTTTCAAGATGCAGGACCGCGGGCGGCCGTTTCCAGCTCTGGGCGACGACATCCCCCGTATTGAGGATCCCGTTTCCATCATCCTTCAGCAGGACAATCCAGTGTGTACCCAAACGCAGGAGATCCCGGGGCGAGACATCTTTTCCCCAGCGCAGGGGCTTCGACCCGCCAAAAAATGTGCCTGCTGAAAAGCGGAGTGGAATTTCGCGTGAGGGCTCTCCCATTTCTTCGCGAGCGAAAATGGCCATCGAGGCAAAGGTCTTCGAGGACACCGCGCGGAGCGACCGGGTCCAGGAGATCGGATCGAGACCCGAGCCCTCCGCCGCCTCGAAGCCCGGAAGGCGGAAGACTCTGCCTGCGGCCGGATCGAGCCCGAAGTCCCCGGGGAGATCACGACTGATCTCGAGCATCCCCGGACCGCCCACCGCCTCGACTCCGGGGCTGCTGAGTGCGTAGAGAGGATGCGTGGAACCCGGCCTGCGCAACAACTGGATTTTCGCATAGAGCCGATAGCAGCCGACCGGGGCGGGCGCCAGGTTTTCACCGAGATCGACGTCGTCTTCGGCATGCCAGTCGGGCTCCCTTTCGGGGATGAGGCCGTGCCCCATCTCCGGGGCCAGGAAGGGCCGGAGTGCCAGCTTCTCCTGAGCATCCTCCTTTGATTGCAGCACACCGCCGAGGAAGGGAGATTCCACGGTGAACCAGAAGGCCCGAAGGAAACGATCCTCCTCGGGCCAGGTCTGAGAGACCACAACATCCTTGATGCGGCTTCCATCGATCTCGAGATCCTCAACGGGCGCCAACCACCGATGGCCGCGGCCGGGATACTCCAGCCGAATGGCCAGAGCGAGGTGGACTTCCTCGTCGAAATCGAGATGCCGGGCCCCCTCCCGGTAAACGGGATCAGCATCCGTCGCCGAAACAATACGAAGTTCCACGGGAAGTGGACGTCGATTTTCGTGAACCCGCCAGCTCAAGACGCCCCATCCCACCAGGATCAGGAGCAGGAGAAAAATCAGTACGGGCCTCAAGACATCGGAATTCGGCTTCATCCTCCCATTCTACCTGCTCCACGCTACAATGGCCGCGATATGAAGATCATGTTCCTCGCCACAAAGACACCGTGGCCGCCCATTGACGGCGGACGCCTGCTCCTGCTGAAGACCATGGACGGGCTGGCTGCCGCCGGGCATGAACTGAGCCTGGTCGCTCCGGTCAACACCCGCTATTTTCAGATCGAAATGGTCCGGAAAGAGCTGAGCACCCGGTGCCGGCCCTATCTCGTCCCGGCCAGGACACGTGGGTTAATCTCCACCCTGGTAACGGCGGAGGCACGGCGAAGACCCCTGACCGTTGTTCGACATTCATTGGACCAGGTCCGCCGCCTCGTCGCCAGACTTCTCAGCGAGGAGAAATACGATATCGTTCACGCGGAACAGCAGCAGGCAATGGTCCAGGCGGAGGCGGCGACGGCCTCAGGCATTCCGATCATTCTCCGGGCCCAGAATGTTGAAAGCAGCCTCTGGCGTTTTGCCTCCCAGTACCGAACTCCCCTCCTGCGGCCCCTCTTCCGCCGGGAGGAACGGCGCCTCGCCCGCTGGGAGGGTCGATCCATGCGGAACGCCGCATCAACCATGGCTCTGACGCGCATGGATGCCGAGGCGCTGCGCCAGCTCGGCGGCCCCGGAACCAGGGTCGAGGTCGTTCCGGCCCTTTTCGACACCAGCCAGAAACAGGGGAGCAATCAGCTCCCGGGAGATCCGTCGATCGTCCTCCTTGCCTCCAACAAATGGCTGCCGAACCGGGATGCCGTATGGAGTTTTGTCGCGGACACCTGGCCGAGAATTCAACAGGTTCTGCCCTCAGCCCGCCTCCATGTCTTCGGCATCGCCCGTTCCGTCGATGAGAGCCGGGGCGTGATCTGGCACCCGGCGCCCTCCAGCAGCACCGAGGCCTTCCCGAAGAACTCCGTCGTCGTCATCCCGGCACGTCATCCGACGGGAGTGCCGATGAAATGCCTGGAAGCATGGTCCCGGGGACTCCCTGTCGTCGGATCTTCCGAAGCCGCGCGCCAGGTTGAGGCCGAGGATGGACGGGAAATGATGATTGCCGACGATACGGAGGGTTTCGCCCGGGCCATGGTCCTCCTCTATGAGAACCCCGAGATGGCCGAAAAACTCCGGAGCGAAGGAGCACGGGCCCTCCGGGAGAAACATTCCCCCGAGATCATCATCCCCGCAATCGAATCCCTCTACCGGGAGGCCGTCAGTTCCTCCCCGACCGGGAGTGGCATCGGGTCGTGAAGAAGCGTCTCTGGATCCTCGGCACAACAATCCTCTCCCTCTCAGTGGTCTGCCTGATGCGCTTCCATGCCTCCTCTGTTTTCTATATGACCGAGCGGGAGTGGCAGACCTCAATCACGACCTGGTGGATGATGCACGGTCATCCGAATCCTCTCAGGGCCTGGACCCCCCTGATGGGTCCGCCCTGGCAGATTCCCATGGAATTCCCGCTCTTTCAGTGGATCAGCGCGAAACTCGCAAACCCACTCATCCCTCTCGAAGACACCGCCCGAATCCTCAGTCTGCTTTTCTTCCTCATCAGCGCCCTCCTCCTGAGACGCCTGGCCCTGGACCTTGATCTCAAGGAGCAGGTCGCCAACGCAGCCTGCTGCCTCTACATCAGCTCTCCCCTCGCCCTGGCCTACGGTTATTCGGCCACTATTGAGAGTCTCGCGCTGATGCTGGCCCTCATCTCTCTCTGGGCCTTTGTCCGTTGGCTTCGTGAACCCAGCCTCATCTCGCTCAGTATCGCGATCCTGAGCGGAGGAGGAGCCGCATTGGCGAAAAGCACAACCTGGGCCGTTTTCGCGGCTGCCATCCTCGCTCTTTCCCTCTGGGCTTTCGCAGCGGCCTCGAAATATCAGCGCTCCCGTGGGGATCTCCTGATTGCAACACTGCTCGTTCTCGGGCTTCCTCTGGCCCTCGGCTTTGCCTGGGTTCAGTTTTCGGATTCAATCAAGCTCCTCAACCCCTTGAGTCGCGAACTGGCTTCGACAAATCTTCAGAAATGGAATTTCGGCAGCCTGGATCTCCGCTGGTCAGTGTCGGGATGGGGAACCTTTGTGCTGAGAAGCACTTTTCTCGTCCTGGGTCCCCTCGGCCTGCTGCTGGCGCCCGCAGGCATTTTCCGGTGGCTGAAAAGCCCTCAACTCCGACCTTCCCTTCCCGTTTCTACTGCGGCGATCACGGCACTGATTGCCGGCCCCCTGGTTCTGAGCAACCTCTATTTTCAGCATGACTACTACGCACTCACCGGCGCAATGTTCGCCATCCTGCTCTTCGCCCAGGTCTTGTTCTTCAAGAAGGAGCGGCCCTGGCTGCTTCTGGCTCTTCTCCTGTCAAACCTGATGACGACCTCCGCCTTCATTGCACTGAAGGAAGCGAACTATATCGACCCTCTCAGCGACGGCATCGTCAGGATGATCTCGACCCTGCCGCAGGATTCCTCACTCGTGATCTATGGCTCCTACCTCGATGCCCGTATTCCCTACGAATCCCATCACCGGGCACTGCAGACCCGAATCAGAGACCCGAAGGACCCCCGTATTTCGGAGATGCTTAGGAGAATGCGTGAATACGATCCCCGAGTCCTCATCTGCCGCTATCCGGAATTCGAAGCGGCCGCACGAGCGGGCGCCCGGAGCCTGGGGCTGAGTATTGAGCAGGAAATCTCTCCGGGCGTCCGGATCTGGGTCTCAGCACCAGAGCGAGTCGACATCAAGCCCCTGAGACTGAAGGAGACAGCAGCGGGGATGGCCCGGGGCTTCGAAGCTCCCCTCAGGCCTTTTTCGATCTTCCTGCTGCCCTCCGGGCCGAATGCTGCCCCGGGTCTGGCTCTCAGGGCGCGTGGGAATCTCTACCTTTTCGATATCCGGAGAGGCCTCAGGGTCATTCACCGCAGGTGGGCGCCCGCCTCGTTCCTCGCTCAATATGATGCTGTTTCATCTTTCTCCAGAGGGTCACCCTCGACATCCTGAGGCTCTCGGCCGCCGCCTGGATCTTCCAGTCGTTTGCCTCGAGCACTTCTCGCAGAAAGCGGGATTCGACCGCGGCCAGCGGGTCCTCTTCGTCTGCAACCTCCTGCCAAAGGGAGACTTTCGGACTTTCCTTGCAGGGGAAATGCTCCAGCTCCAGCCGGGAGGAATTTCTCTCAAGAGCCACCTCCAGGACCTGAGCCGCCTCTTCAAGTCCGGACTCGAGAGCAATGGCAACAAGACGGTCGATCGCCCCCTGCTGAATCCGAATCCCGGGCTGGAGGCGCTCCGCCCAGTTGAGGAAGATCGTCGGCAGATCCTGCGGGATTTCCCCAGGCGCCGGCAGCCGAAGAACATCGTGTTTCTCGGGGATCAAATCCTGTGAGTCCCTTCCAAGCGCGAGAATCCTCCAGACTCCCGGCGAGACCTGATCCCCGAGCAATCCGAGACACTCCCCGCCGAAACCGAAGAGGGTTCGTGGAGGCCAGGCATCTCCAGAATCTCTCTTGAAGTCCCGAAAAAGCTCATCAGGCAGGCCTCTGGATCGATGAAGGCTCAAGGCCAGATCCCGACATGCAGCTTCCTCGCCCACGAGAACCAGATCTCCGCCGGCCCAGGAAAGCAGGAATTCCCTCAGATGCTCCACGAGTTCCGATTCTCCACTGAGGTAGAAACCCAGGTCCGGTCGATGCGGACGAAGAATCTCGATCGCGCCCAGGAAATCCCCCTCATCATCCTTCAGAGGGAGAATCGTCACCTGAAGAGAGACGGGAGTTCCATCCTGCTTCCTGTAGACCGTCGGAAAATTCCGGACGGGCTCTCCCGACATCTCCAGCATGAAGCTCAATGGACAGGAGTTCGAGCAATCCGTTCCCCTGGTGGTTTCCCGGCACCTTCCCGAAACCTTCTCGCCCTTGACAAAACCCAGAAGTTCGGTCGCGGCGGGATTGGCATAGATCAGCTGCCGCTCGGAATCCATCACGATCATCGCCTCTTTGAGCTGATCGAGGAGAAGAGGGATCCGGTTTCGGAGCAATCCGGCGAGCTGCGTTTCGACCTTCACACCCAGTTCAACACAGCAGGCGCCGGAATATTTCCTAAAAACCTGTTACTCAGCGCTCGATCTCCATCCCGCCGATCTCAACCTCGGGCTCGGGCTCGGAGAAAATCAGTGCCGTGCCGGCCATCGGCAGCAGCATCGTGTGGAAGCGACCCTTGAGCGAAACCTCCAACTGGTAATAGCCGTCAGGTGAGACCGCCACGAGTTTTCCGGGTGTTCCTTTGGCATCCACCAGTGGGCAGTAAAAACTGACCTTCGCAGGAATTTCCATACGCCATCCTCCTCAACATCTCGAACCATCATATCTCATCGAAAACTCAGTCCGAAGAGATCTCCCCGTACTCCTTGAGCTTCCTCTGGAGCGTTCTCAAGCCGATCTGGAGGAGAGTCGCCGCGCGTCCCCGATGACCTCCGGTATGGGCCAGTGTATTCAGAATCGCCTCTTTCTCGATCTCCGCCATCGTTCGAGGCTCCCATTCGGCGGACTTCCGCTCCACAGAGGGCGCCGGGACTGGGCTCCGATACTCCGGCGGCAGATCCTCGAGCGTGATCTCATCACCCCGGGCGAAGAGGACCAGAGATTCGACGAGGTTCCGCAACTCCCGGACATTTCCCTTCCAGTACTGCTGTTTGAGCGCCTGGATCACCTCCGGGCTGACTCCCCTGACATCCCTCTCGAGTTCCCGGTTGTAGACCTCGATAAAATGATTGACGAAGAGGGAAATGTCTTCCGGCCTCTCCCGCAGCGGGGGAATCTGGAGGGTCACCACCTTGAGCCGGTAGTAGAGATCTTCCCGGAACCGTCCCTCCTTGACCCACTCTTCCAATTTGCGATTGGTCGCCGCCACCAGCCTGAAATCCACTGGAATCCGCGTGGACGCACCCACCCTGGTGACGGTTCTATCCTCAAGAACCCTCAGGAGCTTGACCTGAAGATCAAGGGAGAGTTCCGAAACCTCATCGAGAAAGAGCGTACCGCCTGCTGCAGATTCGACCAGGCCGATCCTCCGCTGATGAGCACCCGTGAAGGCGCCTTTCTCGTGGCCGAAAAGCTCCGACTCGAGAATCTCACCGGGAATGGCGCCACAATTGACCGCGATAAAGGGACCCTCAGCCCGGCTCGAGTGTTGGTGCAGCGCGTTCGCGACCAGTTCCTTGCCGGATCCCGATTCACCGACAATCAGGACCGTCGTCGGCGCCGGCGCCACGATCCGAATCCGATCGAGGAGTTCCTCCATGGCCCGGGAATGTCCTACGATCCCCTCGAAGCCGAAATTCTTGGACAGGCGCTCTTTCAGACGTCGGTTCTCTTCCGAGAGACTTCGACGCTCGAGGTGGAGCTGAACTCTTTTCCGCAGCTCCTGCATCTGGACCGGCTTCGTCAGGTAGTCGTCCGCACCGTCCCTTAAAGCAGCCACGGCATCTTCGATTTCACCAAAGGCCGTCACCAGGATGAAGGGGATTCGGGGTCGCTCCCTTCGGAGTTCCCGAAGAAATTCGTAGCCGTTCATCCCAGGCATTCGAACGTCGGAGATGATGAGATCCGCCACCTCGCCGGCCTGAAGAGCATCAAGGGCCGGCTGAGCCGCGGGGAATTCCCGAATCTCATAGCCGACCTTTCCCAGGACCCGGCCCATTGCCGCCCTGGAGCCGTCGTCATCGTCCACAACAAAAATCACCGTATTCATCAATTCCCACTTTCGCTGATCAGTCGCTCAAGGCCATCCTCATCGAGAATAGATATTCCGAGCGACCGGGCTTTGCGCAGTTTGGATCCCGCTCCGGGTCCCGCAACCACATAATCCGTCTTCGAGGAGACCGAGGACGAGACTCGCGCCCCAAGCTCTTCCAGTCTGCGCTGAATCTCCGGCCGCGGACGGGACAGGCTGCCCGTCAGGACGAAAACCAGGGAGTCGAGAACTTCCGACCGGTTCTCGGACCTCCGGGAGACCGGTGAAACCCCACGCGCCTTCAGGGCCTCGATCAGTGCCCGATTTCGCGGCTCGGCGAAGTACTGCCGGATGGAATCCGCCACTTTCGGCCCGATCCCGTCAATGGCGATCAGGCTCTCCTCGTCGGCCCGAGCCAAGTCGTCGATACTCCTGAAAACCTCGGCCAGCATCTTCGCTGCGCGGGCGCCGACCATCGGAATCCCAAGGGCAAAGATCAGGCGATCCAGAGTCTTCCTCCGGGCTTCGTCAAGAGAAGCAAGGAGTTTCTCCGCCGAGATCCTGCCCCAACCCGGGAGTTGCGCCACCTCCTCGGCATCCAGATCCCAGAGGGAGGAGGGATCCCGCAGGAGGCCCGCCTCGACCAGCTGCTCCAGCTTCTGCACACCGAGACCGTCGATGTCCATCGCGTCCCGGGATACGAAGTGCTCCAGACGAGCCCCGAGAACCGCCGGGCACTCGGGGTTGGGACAGCGAATCGCAACCTGATCCTCTGAGCGCGTCAGTGGACTCCCGCAGGATGGGCAGACCCGGGGAAGGGCGAGGGACGTGGAGTCTTTCGGGCGGGAGGAGGAGATGACACCCACGATTTTCGGGATGATTTCACCGCTCTTGACCACCCAGACTTCGTCTCCGACTCTGACATCGAGGCGTTCGATCTCGTCGAAATTATGCAGGGTGGCCCGCGAGACGACCGAGCCCGAGACCTGGACCGGGTCAAGAACGGCAACCGGCGTCACGACTCCAGTTCTTCCGAGCTGGAACACGATATCCCGGACCCGGGTTGTCCGTCCCTCCGGCGGGTATTTATAGGCTATGGCCCAGCGCACGGCACGGGCAGTCGCTCCCAGCGCCTCCTGTTCCTCTCGGGCATCAAGCTTGATGACGGCGCCGTCGGTCTCAAAATCGAAGCTCTCCCGCTGCTCCGCCCACTGAGCAATGACTTCTTCGGCCTCATCAAGACCGCTACAGCGCCGGTAGCCTGGGCAGACCGGAAAGCTCCAGCCGCGGAGTCGTTCGAGATCCTCGCTGTGTCTTCCAGACGCCGTCTCCGGGCTCTCAAGGAGCTGGTAGCACCAGATCGCCAGACCACGACGGGCGGCCTCCCGGGAATCCAGCAGGCGAAGCGAACCCGCCGCGGCGTTTCTCGGATTAGCGAATTCCGCCAAACCCTCCCTGCTGCGCTCCTCATTGAGCCGATGAAAAACCGACCGGGGCATGTAGATCTCGCCTCGAACCTCAAACTCGTCCGGGCCCTCCGGCACAAAGGCAGGAATTTCGCGAATCGTCCGGACATTGTGGCTGACATCATCACCGATGAGACCATCCCCACGCGTCACCGCCCTTTGCAGGCGACGGCCCTCGTACACGAGAGAAATTGAGAGACCGTCGATTTTCAGCTCGACCGTCAATCCCGAGGGAGAATGCCCCAGCTGTCGGCTGACCCGCTGATACCAGGCCCGGAGATCCTCCAGTGAATAGCTGTTATCCAGGGAAAGCATCGGTCTGCGATGGGCGGCCTGGCTCAGACTCTCGAGCACCTTTCCCCCAACGCGCTGCGTCGGGCTGTCGGGACTCCGGAGTTCCGGATGCGCCTCCTCCAGAGCCTTCAATTCGGCAAAGAGCCGGTCGTACTCAAAGTCGGATATCTCCGGGGACGCCTTCTGATAATAAAGTTCGTCGTGGCGACGGATTTCTCCGCGCAACTTTTCGATTCTCGCTGCGGGATCGCTCATGTCCCTTCCTCCGAGCCACCTGAGCGCCGCCTCGGGCGGCGCCTTCTTCGGGACCCGGCCGAGCTCTTCTTTCCGGGAAGGGGGTCCGATCCATCCCGGGCCCGTCTGATCGCCTGCTCCCAGTTCGAGCGAACCGAATCATCAAAGAGCTTCTCGGCAGCCGCAATCCTGTAGAGATCCCAGGTAGTTCCGAAACTGTCCTGGCGGATCATCTTGAGAATCTGCCGTCCGCTTGATGGTGCGCGACGCATCTTCGTCAAGGCGAAGAGGCCCTGATAGATCAAATGGGCATTATGGTTGGAGACCATCATCCGATCCATGCTCGGCTGAATCCCAGCCTTGAGACGACGGAGGAAGTCGGCGTTATCCAGGCGGGAGCCGCCGGGAGCCATCTCCTCCAGCAGCCTGAGGAATCCCGGCAGAAACAGGGTCGCCAGGACGGTTGCGTCGGAGACCTTCCACCCGCGCCCGATGGCACGATCAATGGCCCCGAGAACCCTCGTCGTATCCTTCTCTTCATCTGCGACAATCTCAGGAAATGCTGAAGCGAGCAGGCCGTAGTCACGCCAGTGTTTCCAGATCTCAGCCGCATGTCCCGAGCGCAGGGCCTCCATCAGCTCATAGGTCAGTCGAGCCGGTGCCGCCTCACGAATTCGATCATGACTGTGATGCAGGGCCTCTTCCACCTCCTCGTCCAGCCTGAAGTCCAGGCGAACCCGGTACTCCAGTGCGCGCATCATCCTGACCGGGTCCTCCTCGAAACGTTCCCGGGCCGGGCCGACTGTCCGGATCAATCTCCTCTCGAGATCCTCAAGACCGCCGACCCAAT
>JANTFG010000118.1 GCA_024763555.1 Thermoanaerobaculales bacterium | reverse complement strand
ACCCATGCCAGGGCCGAGGGGATCCCAACGATAAAGGTCACCAGGCCTGCAAACCAGACGGTTTTTGTTCGGCTCCAGCCCTTCTCGTCGATGAAATAGGCGGCCACGACCTCGAGCAGAGAAACCGTCGAGGTCAGGGCCGCGACACAGAGCAGGAAAAAGAAGAGGACCGCGATCAGGAGCCCGCCCGCCATGTTTTCAAATACGGCCGGGAGCACCTTGAAGATGAGCGCTGGGCCTCCGTTCGGTTCCTGGTGGAAGGCGAAAACTGCGGGAAAAATCATGAAGCCGGCGGCCACGGCAATGAGGGTGTCGAAAAAGACGACCCAGGCTGCACAGTGAACCAGATTCTGTTTCTTCGAGAGATAGGAACCGTAGGTCAGCATGGCCCCCATGCCCAGGCTGAGTGAGAAAAAGGCCTGAGCCATGGCATTGAGCACAACCTTGAGGCTGATCTTTGAGAAATCAGGCTGGACGAGGTAACGAACTCCCTCCATGGCGCCGGGCAGGAAGAGGCAGCGGATGATGATTCCGACCATCATCAGTAGAAGAAGCGGCATGAGGATCTTTGCCCAGCGCTCGATACCCCGCTGGATGCCACCCGCAACAACCAGAACGGTCAGGACCAGAAAGCCGGCAAAATAACCCACGCTGGCCACCGGGCCAAATGGCGCAAATGCGCCGTGGCCGAAGATGAGGCCGCGTGCTGCGTCCACCATCTCCGCCAGGACCTGTCCGGCGATGACCGCATAAAAGGAGAGGATTCCGATGCCGGTGATCAGCGCAAGATAGCCGACGCCTTTCCAAGCGCTGCCGGAGCGTATCGCTTCGATCGCGCCGACCGGGTTTTTTTCGGTGTTCCGTCCGATGGAAATCTCCAGAAGCATCACCGGAAGACCCAGGAAAAGGACGCAGAGGAGATAAACCAGAACGAAGGCGGCTCCGCCGGACTCGCCCGCAGAATAGGGAAATCTCCAGATGTTTCCCAGGCCGACTGCCGACCCGGCAGCCGCCAGGACGAAGCCCAGCTGCCCGCTCCACTGACCCCGCGAGGGTGCTGACATTTCCGCTCCTCCATTATCCGGGAGGGGCGAGGCACAAAGCCTTTCTCTAAGAGAGTCTGCCGACCCCGCCCTCCGACTTAAGCCTGGGCGCCGGCTATCTCCAGGCAGGCTTCGGCAAATCGAAGGCCCTCTTTGAGCTCCTCTAATTCCTCTGCCGGCGCGGTTTTCATCTTCTCGCCAAGCTCAGTGATTCGTGTTTTTTCGGCCTCGACATCGACCTCTTCGGGGAGGAGCGCCTCTCGCGCCAGGACGGTCACCCGATCGGGCTGAACCTCGGCGAAGCCCCGTCGCAGCGCCAGTTTTCCTTCCGAGCCGTCCCCGGTATAGGCCACCCGGCCCGCACTGAGGGCCGTCAGCAGAGGCGTGTGCCCATAGAGCACGCCCAGCTCTCCGAGCATGCCCGGAATTCGAACTTCCTCGACCTCCGTACTGAGGAGACGTCGGCTGCGGCTGACGATCTCGAGGTGAAGACGGGCGCCCATTATGCCTCCTTCATCTTCTCGGCCTTCTCAATGGCCTCGTCGATGGTTCCGACATAGAGGAAAGCCTGCTCCGGCAGATGATCGAGGTCGCCATTGCAGAGCATCTTAAAGCCTCGGATCGTATCTTCGATCTTGACGTAACGACCCTTAAAGCCCGTGAACTGCTCGGCCACGTGGAAGGGCTGGGAGAGAAAGCGCTGGATCTTCCGGGCGCGCGCCACCGTCAAGCGATCTTCCTCGGACAGCTCATCGATACCCAGAATGGCGATGATGTCCTGGAGGTCCTTGTAGCGCTGAAGGATCTGCTGGACCTCTCGGGCGACCATGTAGTGTTCCTCGCCAACGATCCCGGGGTCGAGAATACGGGAGGTGGAGGCCAGGGGATCGACCGCAGGGTAAATTCCAAGTTCTGCAATCTGGCGCGAGAGAACCGAAGTCGCATCAAGGTGGGCGAAGGCGGTCGCCGGGGCCGGGTCGGTCAGATCATCGGCGGGAACGTAGATCGCCTGCACCGAGGTTACCGAACCTTTCTTGGTCGAGGTGATCCGCTCCTGCAATTCACCCATCTCGGTGGCGAGATTGGGCTGGTATCCGACCGCGGAAGGCATGCGACCTAAGAGCGCCGAAACCTCGGAGCCCGCCTGGGTGAAACGGAAGATGTTGTCGATGAAGAGGAGAACGTCCTGTCCCTCGGTATCCCGGAAGTGTTCGGCGACGGTCAATCCCGTCAGGCCGACCCGAAGCCTGGCGCCCGGCGGTTCGGTCATCTGACCGTAGATCAGGGCAACTTTGGACTTTTCCCAGTCCTCCGGATCGATGACACCGGCTTCCGTCATCTCCAGCCAGAGATCGTTCCCCTCACGGGTCCGCTCTCCCACTCCGGAAAAGACGGAGAATCCGCCGTGCTGGAGAGCGACGTTGTTGATCAACTCCATAATCAGAACGGTCTTGCCCACACCGGCGCCGCCGAAGAGGCCTGTTTTCCCGCCCTTGGAGTAGGGTTCGAGAAGATCAACCACCTTGATCCCGGTTTCGAACATCTCGACCTCGGTGCTCTGCTCGTCAAGGGGGGGCGCCGTCCTGTGGATCGAAGCCCGCTCTTTGGTCTCGACCGGGCCCTTGCCGTCCACGGGCTCACCAAGGACGTTGAGCACCCGACCGAGCGCCTGTCGGCCCACGGGCACCGAAATCGGTACACCAAGGTCTTTCGCCGTCATACCGCGTACCATGCCGTCGGTGGGCTCCATCGCGATGCAACGGACGCGACCCTCACCGAGATGCTGGGCGATTTCAGCCGTCACATCAATCGGCGCCGAGCCCAGCGTCCCATCATCCACGATGCGCACCGCGTTCAGGATCGCGGGCAGGTGCTCCTCGGGAAACTCCACGTCGACGACGGGTCCGATGATCTGGACGACGCGTCCTTCCACTGCTTGACTCATACAATCTACTCCCTACTGTCCCAGCGCCTGAGCGCCGGAGACAATCTCAATCAACTCTTTGGTAATGGCTGCCTGCCGCGTGCGGTTGTACAAGAGGGTCAGGCTGTCGATCATCTCCCCGGCATTCTTCGTCGCGGCGTCCATCGAGGTCATCCGGGCCGCCTGCTCCGCTGCTGCGGAATCCAGGAGGGCTGTCTGGACTTCGGACTCGACATAACCGGGCAGAAGAACCTCGAGTAATCCCGGGGCATCGGGTTCGTACAGGTAATCCACCAGTCCGCCATCCCCGGACGCATCTTCCACGGCCGGCGGCTCGATCGGAAGCAGCTGCTTGAGGGTGTAGTCATGCCTGATCAGGCTGACAAAGCGGTTGTACACGAGAAAAACCCGATCGACCTGGCCGTTGGTGAAGGCCTTGATAAACATCCTCGCCAGCTTCGGTCCGTCATCCGGCCCCAGCGAGGACATCATCTCTCGCTCTTCCGCCACAACCGCCCACTCCCGGCGCTGAAAATACTCCGAGGCCTTCTTTCCGACGGTGACGAGTTCGACGCCGTCCCAGCGTTCTCCCGCCACGAGATCTTTTTCGATCTGACGCAAGAGGTTCGCGTTGAAGGCGCCGCACAGGCCCTTGTCGGAGCTGATGACGACGACCCAGGCCCGCCGCCCCTCGCGCTGCTCGAGCAGCGGATGCGTGTATTCCGTCCGGGCCGAGACACGGGCGAGAACGCGGCGAAGACTCTCGGCATAAGGCCGCGCCTCGGTCACCGCCGTCTGGGCGCGACGCAGCTTGGCCGCCGCGACCATTTTCATCGCTTTGGTAATCTGCTGGGTCCCCTTGACCGAACGGATCCGGCGCAGAATATCCCTAGTGTTCGCCAAGAGCGGCCTCCGGATGTTCTTTGAGGAAGCTTTCGACGGTGTCGCCGATGCACTTCGTCAGGCTCGAAGCGGCTTCGTCGTCCAGTTTTCCGGTCTCAAGAATCCGCTCCAGGGTCTCGGGTGCCTCTTCGCGGGCCGCCTGGTGGAGTCGCGGCTCCAGGGCGCCGATCGACGAGACTTTCACTCCGTCCATCAGGCCCTTGGTCCCGGCAAAGATCGAGACAACCTGGAGTTCGACCGGCAGCGGCTTGTACTGACCCTGCTTGAGAATCTCCATCAGGCGCTCGCCACGGGCCAGCTGTCGCTGGGTGGCCTTGTCCAGGTCGGAACCGAACTGCGCAAAGGCCGCCAGTTCGCGATATTGGGCCAGGTCGAGGCGAAGGGAGCCCGCAATGGATTTCATGGCTTTAATCTGCGCGTTTCCGCCGACCCGGCTGACGGAGAGGCCGACGTTGACTGCCGGACGCTGCCCGGCGAAAAAGAGGTCGCCCTCGAGGTAGATCTGGCCATCCGTGATCGAAATGACATTGGTGGGAATATAGGCGGAGACATCACCCATCTGGGTCTCGATGACCGGGAGCGCCGTCAGGCTCCCTCCGCCCTTTTCATCGTTGAGTTTGGCCGCCCGCTCGAGGAGCCGGGAGTGCAGATAGAAGACATCGCCCGGATAGGCCTCGCGACCCGGGGGACGGCGAAGCAGCAGGGAAATCTCGCGGTAGGCCTGGGCATGTTTCGTCAAATCATCATAAAACACCACGGCGTGACCGCCGTTGAACATGAAGTACTCACCCAGGGCGGCGCCGGCGTAGGGCGCCAGATACTGGAGGGGCGCCGGTTCGGAGGCGGTCGCGGAAACGACGATGGTATGTTCCATCGCGCCGTGCTTGTCCAGGGTCGCGATCACCTGGGCCACCGTTGAAGCCTTCTGCCCGACGGCGACGTAGATGCAGATGTTCCCCGTGCCCTTCTGGTTGATGATGGAATCCAGGATGATCGCCGTCTTTCCCGTCTGGCGATCACCGATAATCAGCTCGCGCTGGCCCCGGCCGATCGGAATCATGGCGTCGATGGCCTTGATCCCCGTCTGCATGGGCTCGGAAACCGGCTGACGCTCGACGACGCCGGGGGCGATCCTTTCCAGGGGATAGCGCTCCCCGGAGGCGATCGGACCCTTGCCGTCCAGTGGATTTCCGAGAGGATCGACAACGCGGCCGACCACTTCCGGTCCGACCGGAATATCCATGATCCTGCCGGTTCGGCGGACCGGATCCCCCTCCTTGACGAGGTGAACCTCACCCATCAGAACACAGCCGACATTATCCTCCTCGAGGTTGAGCGCCAGGCCGAAGACATCATGCGGCAGCTCAAGCAGCTCGCCGGCCATGACGCCGTCGACTCCATAAACCCGGGCGATTCCATCTCCGACGGAGACGACCGTGCCGACCTCCGCCATA
The DNA here is from genome assembly GCA_024763555.1 of Thermoanaerobaculales bacterium. GTDB lineage: Bacteria > Acidobacteriota > Thermoanaerobaculia > Thermoanaerobaculales > Sulfomarinibacteraceae > JANTFG01. The sequence continues at coordinate 5,291 of JANTFG010000118.1, read as the reverse complement.
TCAATGGCTGTCTCCTGTCCTTCGATTTGACGGCGGATGATCTCCGCGATCTCTGCGGCTTTAATCTGCATATTGACCCCTATGTCTGCTGAGCCTTTCGGCTCAGGTGTTTCAGTTGTCCATCGACCGAAGCATCAAAGACCCTGGATCCGATCTGGATCCGAAAACCGGCCAGCAGCTCGGTGTTTTCTACGAACTCCGCAAGAATCTCGGCGCCGGTCATCTTCTGCATGGCTTCGACCAGGCTCGCCTGCTCCCCGGACGGGAGCGGCGCCGGAATTTCGACCCGGGCGTCAACGCGGCCCAGAGCCCTGTTGACCAGATCCCGGAAGGCGCGCGCGATCTCGGCCGCAAACTTCAGCCGGTAGTGCTGCTGAAGAACATGGGCAAAGCGGTGGATGGGCTCAACAATCCCGATCGAGGAAAGAATCTCATCGAGAATCGCCGTCTTCCGCTCCTGCGGCAGAGCCGGCGACTCCATGGCAATCCGAAATTCCGGGACCGCCTCGACGGCTTGAGCAAGCGCATTCAACTGCGGCAGGGCCGCCTCGGCTTTCCGGGGGTCTCCGAAGACATCAAAGAGGGCCCGGGCGTAGGGGCGTGCACGAAATCCCGACATGACTATCTCCCCTCGGTGCTGCGCAGGGCATCAAGACTCCGCTTGAGGACACGCGCCCGGTCTTCGGAATTGATTTCTTTCTCGATGATTCCTCGAGCGATTTCGGAGGTCAGCACGGCCGCTTCTCGGGTCAGGCTCTGCCGGGTCTCTTCCTCCCTCCGCTTGATCTCGTCCTCGACCCGCTTCAGGAAACGGGCCTCATCCTCATCGGCTTGTTCGGCAATCCGTTTCTCGTCCAAAACCGCCTGTTCTTCCGCTTTCTTAAGAATGCCCTCGACCTCGGCATCAATCTTTGAGAGTCGTTGCTGAACCTCATCCCTCAAGCTCTCGCTTTCGGCAAGTTTGTCGCGCGCTTCTCGAAGCTCGGCCTGGATCCCGTCCTTCCGGGCCTGAAGGAACTCTCCCATCGGGCGACCGACGTAGCGGCCGAGAACCCACAGAAAGACCGTCAGGTTGACGGCAAGCCAGACAAAAACCGGTATTCCGAGCTTCGTGGCGCCGGTATCGGTCAGCCATCCGAAACCAAGAAAGAGGATGAAGAGCAACAGCCAGGGGAAAGCTCTCTTCATCAGCCGACCTCCCGGCCCAGGAGTCGTCCGGCCAACTCGGCAGCCAGCGCCTCCGCTCGGTCTTTCAGTTCAATCCGGGCCTTTTCGGCATCTTCGGCCAGGCCGGCGACGGCGCTGGAAAGCTTCTCTTCCGCTCGTTCCCGCGCTGCCGCGAGGCGCGCTTCGCGGGCAGAAATGGCCGCCTGCCTTTTTTCAGCCTTGAGGGCGGCGGCTCTTCGCGCGGCCTCGGCAAGCTCCTCTTCCAGGCGCTCCGTCGCCGCCCGAAGAGCTTCCTGCTGATCCAGCCAGCCCTGGGTGGCGCCGTCAATCCTGGAGGCCCTCTGGTCGAGAACTCCCTGGATCGGCACGATGAGGTATCGGTTGACCAGCCACAGGGTCAACCAGAAACAGATCATGATCATGAGAAGACTTAGATTTGGTGGTGTCATCCGCCACTCCGGGGGCTTTTCATTCCTGCTCTGACAGGCCCGCCCAAACTAACAAAAGCTGTCGTGAGAATCAAGACCTGCCCCCCTTCGAGGGTGCCGTCCCGGCCTTCGTCTCTTTCATGGTCACCTTCCCCTCGAGGAAGGCGCCCTCCTCCATCACGAGAGCGGGAGTGCTGATCTCGGCCCAGACCCGGGCCGTCTGATGCAACACGACCTGCTCGGTGGCGCGAATCGTACCACGGACCATGCCTCCGACGCGACACCTTGCGACGCTGATCTCGCCTTCCACGGCCCCGCCTTCGCCGATCAGCAGCTCCGAGGCGCTTTCCACCGCCCCTTCAACGCGACCATCCAGCCGAAAGGAATTCTTGAATTTCAGTGTGCCGGAGATGACACAGCCGTCATCGACAAAACCATTGAGTCCATCCTGAGACCTGGCCATCATGACCCTCCCATCAATTCTTCATACACCCGCAGGAGCTCTTCCCGATCCGGGCAGTCCAGGACAATTCTTCCACCCCGCCGGGTCTCCCGGATTTGCACCGGAACCCCGAGCCGACTCTTCAGCTTTTCTTCCGCCTCGACAAGATTCGGATCTTTCGCCCTCTTCTGAGTCTTTTGTGCGCGCTCCCGGCCCGACCCTTCCCGAGCCGCAGCGATCCGCCGCTCAAGTTCCCGAACACTCAAGCCTTCTGAAACGACCATCTCGGCCAGGTCGCGCTGCTTCTCCGGGTCCTGGTTGATCAGGGTCCGTGCATGCCCGGCCGAGAGTTGTCCGACCTCGACCATTTCCTGGATCTCGGCCGGTAACTTAAGTAGTCTCAATGAGTTAGCCACCGTACTTCTGTTAAAACCGACCCGCGAAGCGATCTCGGCCTGGCTGAGACCCTCGCGGCGGCGCAACTCCTCGTAGGCGCGGGCCTCCTCCATCGGCGTCAGGTCCCTCCGCTGGAGGTTCTCGACCAGGGCCATTTCGAGTTCGCGCCGATCGTCGACTTTTTCCCGGATCACCGCGGGAAGCACATCCAGGCCCGCCAGCTGAGCCGCCCTCCATCGACGTTCTCCCGCCAGGAGAAGATAGCCGCCCTCTCCGTCTTCGCTGACAAGAAGGGGCTGGAGAATGCCGTGCTCCCGGATCGAGGCGGCCAATTGCTCCAGGGCTTCCTCTTCGAAGTGTTTTCGCGGTTGATGCGGATTCGGGCGAACCCGGGACACCGGCAACTCCGCGAAGCCCGCCCTGGCGCGGGGGGCATCCGGGATCAGCGCCTTCAGCCCCCTCCCAAGTGCCTTCTTAGCCATGACTTCCGTCCAATCTATCGAGATACTCCTTGCCCAGCTGCAGATAGGCCTGCGCCCCTCGACTGCGGAGGTCATAGGCGTGAATCGGACGCCCGAAGGAGGGCGCCTCCGCAAGGCGCACGTTTCGGGGAATAATGGTTTCAAAGACATTCGCCCCAAAAACCGAGCGAACCTCCTCAGCCACCTGGCGGGCCAGGTTGGTGCGATCGTCGTACATGGTCAGCAGGATGCCTTCGACCGCCAGCGAGGGGTTGAGATATCGCCGAACCTCCTCAATGGTCTTCATCAGCTCGCGTACGCCTTCCAGCGCAAAGTACTCGCACTGAATCGGCACCAGGACTCCGTCCGCAGCCGTCAGCGCATTGATCGTCAGCTGGCCCAGGGCGGGAGGGCTGTCGATCAGCACGAAGCGAAATTTATCGAGACCCTTCAGGGCGTCACGGACCCTGAACTCCCGCCCCACGGCCCCGACAAGTTCAACCTCGGCGCCCGCAAGATCGGGAGTTGAGGGCACCAGGGACAGGAAGGGAAAGTCGGTCGGAAGGACACAGTCCTCAATGCCCGCCTCTCCGCTGAGCAGAGCATAAGACGTCCGGATGCCCTCCGGCGCTTCCGAAACACCAAGTCCGGAGCTGCAGTTCGCCTGCGGGTCGAGGTCGATCAGAAGCGTCGCCTGCTCATACGCCGCCAGCGTCGCCCCGAGACTGACGGCCGTCGTCGTCTTCCCGACTCCACCTTTTTGGTTTGCTATCGCGATAATCCGAGGTTTCACGTGAAACATTCCTTCGGGCGGGCCCTCCGCCCGCATCGATTTTATTGGCCGGCGACCCCGTCGCGGCGACCGGCCTTTCTCGGACTCAGCGCTCGCCGGCGGATCCGGCTGGAGCCTTCATCTGAATGAGCCGGCCACGTCGGAGACCGTCAATCGCGAAGCCTAGCACATTCCATCCCGAAAGCCCACGAAGCCGCCCTTCTTCCTCTTCCGTCGCCCAAAAAAACAGGGATGCGCCCGGAGCCAGTCTCGTCCCGGCCCACTCGAGCATCCGCTCCCTTCCACCCAGGGCCCGGGAGCAGATCGCCGAATAGTTCCCGCCGTCGTGACGCTCAAAACCCTCCCTCCGGGCCTCGGCATCGAGATCCAGCTCGCGGATCACCTGGCGCAGGAAAGCCCACTTCTTGGTGCGCGGCTCAAGAAGAACGCCGCTCCACCCGGGAAGCGCGCAAAGGAGGGGAATTCCGGGAAAACCCGCACCGCTCCCGATATCGAGCAAGCTCCCCCGCTTCTCTAGAAATGGAAGAGGAAGCAATGACTCCAGGAGATGTCTCTCCACCAGTTCTTCCGGACTTGAAAAACGGATCAGGCTTTGCGTTTTCGACCAGCGCTCCAGGAGCGCGGCATAGTGCGCCAGCTTCCACTGGGCCCCCTCCGGCGCCCGCCCTTCAAGGAGTCGGTGGTAGTTTTCCTTCACCCTCATCCCAGACCACCTCGGGAGAGTCTCCCGGCAATCAGCGCCAGAGCTGCGGGCGTCAGTCCTCCCAGGCCCTCGGCTTCTTCCAGGCTGGTCGGCCTTCGGCTTTCCAGCAACTCGACAACTTCCAGAGAAAGGCCCGGAATCTCTCTGAAATTCATGCCTTCGGGAATCTCGACCCCTCGAAGACGCTCGAGGCGCCGACGCTCCCGCTCGTGCCTCTCCAGGTAGCCCCGATATCGCAGTCGGCCTAAGAGGGTCTGTTTTTCCGTTTCATTCCAGGCCGACAACTCCGGAACCAGCTCTTCCACCCCCTCCGACCTGATGTCGTTTCGTCTCAAGAGTCCGGCCAGTGTCGTGGGAGAGCCGAAGTCAATCCCGAGCACCCTCCGGATCTTCTCTTTATTTTCCCGAGTCGGATTGATTTTCGTGTCTTCCAGCTGCTTGAGCAGCTCCTTTCGGCGCTCATCCTTGAGGTGTTCCACGTGAAACATCTCTTCGGGAACGAGGCCCAGCTCGACTCCTCGAGGCATCAGCCGCTCCCTGGCCGAGTCGACGCCGAGAACGAGGCGGTGTTCCGCTCGAGAGGTGAACATCCGATAGGGTTCCCTGTGCTCTCGGCTGATGAGGTCGTCGACCAGGACCCCGATGTAGGCTTCCTCCCGGCCCAGGCGAAAGACTCCGCCTCCCCGATTGCGGCGTGCGGCGTTGATTCCCGCCACGAGCCCAAGGGCAGCCGCCTCTTCATAGCCGGAGGTTCCCAGCACCTGTCCCGCCAGGTAGAGACCCTTCACCCCCGGGACCGAAAGATCTGCCCCAATCTGTCCCGGTCGGACCATGTCGTACTCCACCGCGTATCCATAGCGGAGGAAGCGCGCCCCGGAGAAACCCGGAATGGCCCTGACGA
>JANTFG010000117.1 GCA_024763555.1 Thermoanaerobaculales bacterium | reverse complement strand
ATTTAACATCCGTTGCATCAATAGTTTCGCAAATGCGGACTGAAGTCCGCGCCCCATTTCGGCCCCATAATGCCCCGAGCTACAGCGCAACAACCTCATCCCTGACCTCCATCCGGAGAAAATGGTACCGTAGAGTCATGTGGAAGACCCTGATTTTTTCCCTCACCCTGATGCTTCTCATTCCGGCATTCCCGGCAGGGTCCGAGAATCAGCCCAGGCGGGATCCGGCCGCAGCACTCGAAGAGGCGCGCCAGGCGCTCGAAGCAAAGGACAGCACTGAGGCTTTGAGAATTCTCGAACCCCACCTCGGGGGAGATCTCAACAACCCGGTGGCCTGGGAGATTACGGCGGAGGCCGGGCGAGCGGCTTTCGAGGCCGGCAAACTGGAGCAGGCCCGAACACTCCTTCGGCAGGCGGTCTCAGCCCGCCCCTCGGTTCCCGAGACCGCCGTCTATCTCGAGGCAACCTCCTATCTCCTGGGTGATCGGCGGCAGGCTCTGATGATTTTCGAAGCTCTCCTGAAGAGCGGCGTTCCGGACCTCTATTTGGCAGTTACCCTGCCGGGCGAGGTCCGTTTCCTGACCGATCCCGACGTCAGGGCACTGCTGAAGAAATACGCGAAACCTCTCGACATCCGGCCTGATCGCGGCGAGCTTCTCGGCCTGCACCTCGGACAGGCACGTGCCGAGATCACAGCCGCCCTCAAACTACTCCCTTCTGAAGACAGGGTCCTCATGGCGCGGGCAGGTCCGGAGCTGATCCTGCTCTTTTCCTTCGACGAGCTGGGAATGCTTGATGAAGCAGTGCTTCATGCCGATCACCTCCAAAGATACACAGCCTACAAGCTCGAACTCCATCCTCCCGGCCCCTCCACCGGAAGAACGAGCCTCGGCTGGGACACTCACCCGGAAAATGCCATTGAGGTGCTCGGCCCCGCGGAGGCACAGTCCCGCGAGGTCGACGGCGCCCTGAAGATGCGCTGGTCCTGGCCGGACTCAGTTCTGGAGCTCATCTTTGAGGGGGTCCCGGGATCCGATCTTTCAAAAGGCCATCTCCAGCTGATTCGCTTGACGAAAAAGAAAGGGCCGGGATAAAGCCGGCCCGTCGGAGACTTTGACTCCGCCAAAAATTGCGGACCGCCACGCTGAGCGGTGGATCCAGTGAGCTGCCCGGATTTTCCGGACTTCATCCTGATCTGCTACCATGCCCGCCTTCGGCCCGTTTCAAGGCGCCGGAAACAGGAGGAAATCATGAATATCTGTGTCGTCGGAACGGGGTACGTTGGATTGGTCACCGGGGCCTGCCTGGCAGACTTCGGAATGAACGTCACCTGTGTTGATAAGGATGAATCCAAGATCAACATGCTCCTCGGCGGTGAGATCCCGATCTATGAGCCGGGCCTCGATGCCATCGTCGCGAAGAACACGAAGGCCGGCAGGCTGCATTTCACAACGGAACTGGGCCCGTCCATCGAGCATGCCCTCGCCGTGTTTATCGCCGTCGGAACCCCGCCCGCCCCAGACGGCTCCGCGGACCTCTCCTACGTGGTTCAGGTCGCCGAGGCTATTGCCGAAAACCTCAACGGCTACAAGGTCGTCGTGACAAAATCCACGGTTCCCATCGGCACAGGCCAGATGATCGAGAAAATCCTGAGAGAGAAGGTCGGAGACAAACTGCCGTTCTCGGTCGTTTCCAATCCCGAGTTTCTCCGCGAAGGATCTGCGATCGGTGATTTCATGCGCCCGGACCGCGTCGTCATCGGTGCACGGGATGCCCAGGCTGTGGCCATTATGAAGGATATCTACGCCCCTCTCTATCTGATCGAAACTCCCTTCGTGATCACCAACGTTGAGACATCGGAGCTGATCAAGTACGCCTCGAATGCCTTCCTGGCGACCAAGATCACCTTCATCAACGAGGTCGCCCAGCTCTGCGATCGCCTGGGTGCAGACGTTCACCACGTCGCCAAGGGCATGGGCCTGGATAAGAGAATCGGCCCGAAATTCCTGCATCCCGGACCAGGCTACGGCGGTTCCTGTTTTCCCAAGGATACCCAGGCTATCGCCGATATCGCCAGACGTGTCGACCGCCCCTTCGAGATCGTCGAAACCGTCATTCGGGTCAACGACCGAATCAAGAAGGACTCGGCGGAAAAAGTTGTCGCCGCAATGGGTGGCGATGTCAGCCATAAGACCGTCGCGGTTCTCGGCCTTTCCTTCAAACCCGAAACCGATGACATGAGAGACTCCCCCGCGCTGCCTCTGGTCGAGCATCTCATCGCCCAGGGAGCGAGCGTCCGGACCTTCGACCCGGAAGCGATGGAGAACGCCCGGACGATGCTTCCGGATTCGGTTCAATACTGCTCGGATTCCTACGATGCGGTCAGCGGCGCCGACGCCATGGTCATCGCAACCGAGTGGAACCAGTTCCGCTCCCTGAATCTGGACAAGATCGCCTCCCTGATGCAGGGAAACTCCGTCATCGATCTTCGCAACGTCTACGAGAAGGACCGGATGGAAAAAGCCGGTTTCGTCTACGAATGCGTCGGCCGAGCCGCAAAGGACCTGCCGGGGGAATGAGTCCGGGCGGGATCAACCGGAGACCAGGGCAGTGAGCGCAGGGCGCAGTCTCGGGCATCATCTGGCCTGGGGCGGTATTCGAGTCCTCCAGGGACTGGGGGCTGTTCTTCCCCTGCGAATGCTCTGCAGCCTGGGTGGGATGCTGGGAGGAGTTGCCCGTCGCCTTGCCCCGAAGGACATGAAACGAGCGCGGCAACATCTTGAGATCGCCTTTCCGGCGATCAGCGATGAAGCCCGGGAAAAGCTGCTTCAGGCCTCGATGCGCCATCTCGGTCGGACCGCGGCTGAGACCCTCTGGCTGCTGAGGGCTTCGGCATCAGAGGTTGATGAAGTCTGCGATATCTGTGGGCAGGAGCACCTGTTCCGGGCCCTTGAGAGCGGCAAAGGCGCCGTCCTGATCACGGGACATCTGGGCAACTGGGAACTTCTCAACGCCCGCCTCGGAACCGCCGGTATTCCCATGACGATTGCGGTCAAAGATGTCTATGATCCTCGAGTTGACAACCTTGCCACTGCTCTCCGATCCCGTTTCGGGTCACAGGTCGTTCACCGCGGCCGGAATGCCGGCGCCCGGCTCTTCGAGGCCCTGAACAACAACAGGGTCAACGGTCTGTTGATCGACCAGGACATCCGCGACATTCCCGGCGTTCACGTCCCCTTCTTCGGACGACCCGCCCTGACGCCGATCGGCGCGGCCCAGCTGGCACTGAAGGCGGGCTGTCCGATCGTGCCCGCCTTCGTCCACCGTAAAGCAGATGGAAAACACCTCGCAGAGGTCTTCCCTCCTCTCGATACGCCCATCCCTCAGGAGACACGGGATCAGGTGGTGGAATTGACCGCAGCCGCCACGGCGGCCATCGAGAGCCAAATCCGACGTTTTCCGGAACAGTGGGTCTGGATGCACCGCAGATGGAGAACCGCGGTTGGCGGACGTCAAAAGAAAAACGAGGCCTGAATAGAAAGGCCGGCCGCTCCTCAATTCCGAGAGCGGGAGCGCTGACATCTTTCCCCAAAGCTTCCCGAAAGCTTGGAAACCACCCATCGTCAGAAAAATGCGGACCGGCGTCCGTGCTCACCACCAGATCCAGGGACGGATGAGCGGCTGCATAGGTCCTCAGGACCTCGAGCTCGGCACAGGCCCGCTTCGGACCCAAACGAGCATTGCTGGGAAGAATTCCCGGTATTTTCCTGCCGGACCCTGATGGGAAAGAAAACATCCAGGAGGAGAACCCGGAGTCGAATGACCCGGGGCCTCAGACGGAATCCCCGGAGCAGTGAGCCGAGGGAGAGCAAGGCCCCGACCCGTCGGCCGGGCAGAGAGCTGCCAGAACGCATGACTCGCAGGCGGGCGCCCGGGCCGTACAGACTCGACGGCCGTGGAGCACGAGACGCAGCGAGAAATCGAGCCACATCTCCCGGGGGAGAAGGTCTTCAAGTTCTGTGGAAATTCGATCTGGCTCACGCTCATCACTGAGATCGAGACGACCGGCCAGACGCCGGACATGGGTATCAACTGCGATACCCGCCGAAATCCTGAAAGCCTCACCCAGAACGACCTTGGCCGTTTTTTTCCCGACCCCGGGAAGACGAATCATCTCCTCGAGGCTCCGAGGAAGCTCGCCGCCGAACTCGGCCAGTACCATCCGCGCGGCTTCCTGGATGGAGCGGGCCTTGTTGCGGAAAAAGCCCGTCGAGCGGATCAGTTCTTCCAGCTCCTCCCGGGGCGCCGATGCCAGTTCCACCGGCCCGGGAAAGCGCTCAAAAAGCGCCGGCGTCACCATATTGACCCGCCGGTCCGTGCACTGGGCCGAGAGGATCGTTGCCGTCAGCAGCTGAAAGGGTGTGCCGAAATCCAGTTCGCAGCTCGCACCCGGATAGGCCTGATTCAGGCACTCTGCGATGCAAAGAATCCTCTCCCTCCGGCTCATTACGTCCGGCATTCCCGGAATGAAGAGCCACCGATGAATTCCCGCAACAGAGACGTCTGAGGCACTTCGTCCGGAAAAACAGGCACGAAGAGCGAGAGACCTTTCAAGAGCCGATAGGCCTCCGGATAGGTCGGGCTCGTCCTGGGAACCTGCAACAGATAGCGTTCGGCCCAGGTCTTCAGCACCGCCGGCTCATAGACCAGGGCGGAATCAAACATGAAGTCCGCCTCTTCCTGAAAGGGGAAAATCCACCTGGATTCGCCTCTTCGGACGCGCTCCCACATCTCCAGGGTCCGCTCGGCGCTGAAACCACGGTAGAGATTATCCCTGACGATCCGCCTGAGAAGGCGGGCATCGGAAGTGAAGATCCGGTTATGGTCGTCGATGGCAAGCTGGGAGAGAGCCGATACGAAAATCTTGTACTTCATCTCCCTCGGCACCGAGTTTGTCAGGCGATCGTTGAGTCCGTGGATCCCCTCGATCACCAGGACCTGACCCTCTTCGAGGCGCATCGACTCCCATCGGGATTCCGGCGCCCGATGTCCCGAAACGAAGTCGAATACCGGCGTCCGGACCTCCCTGCCCGCCAGAAGATCCGCGAGCTGCTCGTGGAAAAAGGGAAGATCGATCGCCTCGATACTCTCGAAATCAGGCTTCCCGTCTTCATCCAGCGGCGTCTGTTCGCGATCGACATAGTAGTTGTCCAGAGAAAGCCCCACCGGCTCGATCGCGTTGACCCGGAGCTGAACCCCGAGACGCTTGGAAAAAGTCGTCTTCCCGGAAGACGAAGGACCCGCGATCGTGATCAGCCTGAGAACGGGCAGACGAAGCGCGATCTCATCGGCAATGATGGAAATCTTCTTCTCGTGGAGACCTTCCGAAATTCTCACGAGTTCCATGGCCCGTCCGTCGAGACAGAAGCGGTTGAGCTGACCGACCCGGCGAACTCCCAGAAGCTCCTGCCATTCGCGGGTTTCCACCGCTGTCTTGTAGAGGCGTTTTCGGGGTGTGAATGCCGGAAGATGATTGCGATCGCGACGCCTGGGGAAGAGAAGCACCAGACCGTCTCCGTATTCCTCCAGCCCGAAAGTGATCAGACAGCCGGTGTCCGGCGCATAGGGTCCATGGGCGATATCGACAAAACTGCCGCAGGTAATCGTATGAACCGTCGAACTCCGCCTGGTCGCCAGCAGTTCCAGCTTGTCCTCCCGCCCCTCCCGGCGAAAGTGATTCTCGACCTCCTCCAAGGTCACCGTACGCCTGAGAAAGACCCGACCCTCGTCTCGGATCTGCTTCATCCTGCCGAGAACATTCTTCGCCACTTCGGCCAGAGGAGGATGCTCGCCACGAACCTCGTAGTGGTAACAGTTTCCCAGGGACTGCCCGATAACAAGCTCGATCTCCGGGTAGATCTCGCGGCAGGCTTCATACAGGAGGAGGGAGACCGAGCGCTTGTAGACCGATTCACCCTCCCGGCTTCCATAACGGACCAGCTCAAGTTCAGTTTCACCCCTGAGGGGAAAATCGAGCATCACCTGCCGCCGGTTGACGAGGGCAGCCAGAACCGTCTCGGCGATCTCTCCGTCAACTCGCTCGAGAAAATCATCAACGCGGGTTCCACTTTCAACACGGAAGATCTCCCCGCGATAACTGACATCAAAAACCAGATCATTCATCACTCACTCCAGGCCCGGATTCGCCCCGGGAGCCGCCTATTCTACATGGCCCCCGAAATCAGGACCACCTCGTCTCTCATCAGGCGCGAGCGCAAGAAGCTCCCCCGACCGAAGTCTCCCGATCGGCCTTCATCTGTGGCATACTTTCCAATGATGGCGAATAAAGCCAACGTCCTGGTCGTCGAAGTCAGGGAGCAGAACTATGATCTTTTTGCTCCGCCCCTGCTGCGTGCAATTTTTGAGGTCGATCGCGTGACCGACGCAAACTCCGCCCTCGCCCTTCTGAAAACCATTCCTTTTTCCGCGGTCATCTGCCACTTCCCTCTTCGAACGACTGATACCCGGGAATTCATCAGCACACTTCGAAGTGAGGGCTCTGCATCCCGGGACACACAGTTGGCCCTCGTCTGCGAGGCCGGGCGCCTGAGTGAGGGAAACCCATTTCTGGAAGAGGGCGCCGATCTCGTCATCTCACTGGAGGAGCCGGAAGGCGAACGGGAGGCCATGCTGGGTACCCTCTTAGGGATTCAACCCCGACGTTCCCTCAGAATCCTCGTCAAACTGGCCATGCGCCTCAGCGGCGGGGGTACAGACCATTTCGTGGCTCAGAGCCACGATATCTCCTCCACGGGCTTTTTCGTCGTCACACGAAAGCTCCTCCCTCCGGGCACAAAGCTTCGCTTTCAGTTTTCACTCAAAGGAGAAGCGACGCCCTTTCAGGGGGAGGCCGAAGTTGCACGTATCGTCGGAGGTGGTCAACCCGAGCCCCACGGGATGGGATTGAGATACCTCGCCTTTGACAGGCCATCAGACCCCGGTCGACTCCAGGCTCATCTCGAACATCTGAGCAGAACCTGAGAATGAAGGCGCTCCAGGACTCAGCCTCCGCCGCGTCCGAAGACCATCACGATCGCCGCCGAAGCCAGCCAGAGAAAAACGCAGACCAGGAGCGGGCGATCGACCAGGAGGGCCCGGGTCGGATTTCCGCCGAGTTCATGTTGATGCAGCAGGTAGAGATATCGAAGCAAACCATAGAGAACAAGGGGAAGGGTGATCATCAGTCCTTCTGACCCGACCTTGGCAACGGTGTCCGCCGCGACCGTGTAGAGGGCATAGGAAACGGTCGTCGCCCCGAGAACAACCGCAATTGCCTGATCGACCAGAGGCAGGGTGTAGTGCCCCAGAACCACTCGATGCTCTCCCGCGCTCTCACCAAGAAGAACAAGTTCGGATCGCCTCTTACCCAAAGCCAGGTAGAGGGCCAAGAGAAAGGCACAGAGGAGAATCCACCGTGAGACCGCCACATCGATCGCGGCCGCACCACCCACGACCCGGAGGACGAAACCTGCAGCAACGACCAGCACATCCACAAAAACCGCGCGTTTCAGGGCGAGGGAATAGAGAAGCGTCAGGAGAATGTAGCTCCCTAAAACGATCAGGAAATGCGCGCCGAGACTGACACCAATCGTCAGCGCAACCGACAACAGCCCGCCCGCGACCACAACAGCCTTGAGAGGAGAGATCAAGCCGGCTGCGATGGGGCGTCTGCACTTGGCCGGGTGTCGTCGATCCTCCTCCCGATCAACGAGATCATTGATCAGGTAGGTCATCGAAGCCGCGAGCGAAAAAGCCACCGCTGCGGCCACAGTCAGCCCAATGCTCCGCGAGTCAGCCCACCGCTGGGAGAAGATCAGGGGTGCGAAAACGAATCCGTTTTTCAGCCACTGTTCCGGCCGGAGTTCTTTCAACCACTTCTTCATAGGCCAAGCATACTCCAGCCGGCGACCTCAGAGCCCGAATTCCCGCAACCATGAAAGCAGAACTGCGATGCTGAAGATCTTCTCGGCATGATCTTCTTTCCCGCTGAGGTGCCGCTCCCAGAGTTCACGAATCAGCTCCTGATTCCAGCCTCGCTCAGAAAGCCCGCCTCCGAGAAGATCAACTCCGAGCCTCTGTCGAAGCGGCCCTCGGAGCCAATCGGCGAGAGGAATCTCGAAACCGGTCTTCTTCTTTGGCGGCTGCGGCAGCCCCCATCTGCTGAGTACGCGCCTGAAGAGGCTCTTGTCCCGGCAGAATTCTTCCGGAAGGGCGAAAAAAAACTCGACAATTCGATGATCCAGAAGAGGTGTGCGAGTCTCCAGACTCATGGACATCGAAGCACGGTCGACCTTGGCGAGCATTCGCTCCGGGAGGAAGCTCAGCACATCCAGAGCCCGCCACCTCGTCCAGGATGAAAAATCAGCAACCCTGTTTCGCATTGCCTCCGGCCAGGCACGGGGGAGGCTCCCTCTCTGAAGCAGTTCCTCGACCTCCCGGGCGGGCCACACACCCTGGAGAACCTGATAGGCGTCAAAGGCATCCGAAGTCTCCATCGCCGCCTTGAGCTTCGTCGCCCATCTTGCGGAGGGAAAGAGTCCCGAGGGCAGGCGACGGAGGGAGGGAGAAAGCCGAAGAATGGCTTCCATCCGGGGCATCATTCTCAGGCGGGGATATCCTGAGAGGAGTTCATCACCTCCGTCGCCGCTGAGGGCGACTTTCCAGCGCCTGACTCCGGCCTGTGCCACCAGGGAAGTCGGCAGAAATGAGGGATCCGCCAGAGGATCGCCGCTGCTTCGCGCCCATCGACTCAAGTTCTGATCGAGATCGCCCCAGGAGCAGCTTTCGACATCATTGCTCAATCCGAGCGCTGCGGCCATTCTCTCCGCTTCAGGAGACTCGTCCTTTCCTCCCTCAAAACGGATCGTGAGGCTTTCCGGCGCCGCCCCTTCCCGGACTGCCGCCCCTGCGATCAGGGCGGAATCAAGACCTCCCGAGAGAAAACATCCGAGAGGAACATCAGCCACAAGGCGACGCCGAACCGAGTTGCAGATCAGGCTTTCGAGTTCTTCGGCAGCCTCCTCAGCCTTGAGAACCAGGCTGCGGCGGCCGATACCTTCAAGCGGGTCATACCAGCGCCGACACAGCGTCCCGGCGGGGGTTACTTCCAGCACCGTTCCCGCCTCCAGAGAATAGATACCCTCAAGAAGGGTCTCCTCTCCCGCCACGTAGCCCATCTGCAACCACCGCCCCATCGCCCCGACATTTACGGATCTCTGAAGCAGAGGATGAGCGAGGAGAGCCGGCAGCTCAGACGCAAAGATGAGACCATCCCTCAGCGGAGCCCAAAATAGAGCCTTGATACCCAGACGATCTCTCGCCAGAACGAGACGCCTCTCCGCGGGCGCCCAATAGGCGAAGGCAAACTGGCCGTCGAGATCCTCGAGCGCCTGAACCCCTCGGAATTTGAGGGCGGCAAAGAGAAGCTCGGTATCTCCTGAGCAGCGAAACGAAAGGCCTTCCTTCTCCAGATCTCTCCGGAGTTCCCGGAAGTTATAGATTTCCCCGTTGAATACGAGAGACCGGCCTTCTTCATCCCACATCGGCTGATCCGAGCGGGGCAATGGATCGAGGACCGCCAGCCTCCTGTGCGCGAAGGCGATCCGGCCCTTTCCGTCAGTCCAGCTGCCCTGGCCGTCGGGCCCCCTGTGAGAAAGGGCCTCGGACATCGGGGAAAGCGGCGGCGCCGAAGCCTCTCCGGCCCAGCTGAGCCATCCGCAGATGCCGCACATCCTCTGCTCCGACCGCCCTCAGCCGATGGCCGACTTGAATCTTCGAATCTTCTCCGCGATCTCCCCTCCTCCGCCATGGGCGAAAAGGAAGGAGAAACTCCCGGTCGAAGCGTAGCTGAAAATGATGAAAACGGAGACGATGACCAGGACGAGACCCAGGAGAATTTTCATCCGTCCCTCCTACCAGCGGATTTCAGCCATACTGCAGTTGATACCGCTGCCGATTCCCATGACGGCAATCCGATCTCCCGGAAGCAGCCTGCCCAGCTCCTGGAGACGGGAGAGAACGATCGGGACCCCTGCCGGACCGATATTGCCGTGATCGGGATACAGCCTGAATATCCTGGACAGATCGATCCCGAGGCGTCGGGCAAAGGTTTCGGTATGAGCCTTCCCGACCTGGTGAATAATAAAATGATCCAGGTTCCCGACGCTCCAACCCAGGGCATCCCTGGCAATATCCCAGGTCTTCAGGCCAAGCTCCAGACCATGGTGAAAGAGCTTCTGCGTGTTGGTGATCATCCGGTCGACCTGGGCTGTGCAGAGGCGGTTGTACTCGGTCGCCGCCCGGGTGACGCTCCCGAGGAAGCGATGTTCTCGCTCATCGCCCCGACTTCTCCCGAGAACCATCGCAACCGCGCCCGAGCCAAGGGTCAGGGTCGCAAAATTATCTCGGAAGTTCTCCCAGCCGGCACGGGGATCAAGGAGCCTCCTGATCGTCTCGAGAACGGCGAAATGAGTGTTTTCGCAGGCTACGACCAGGCCATATTCGATCATTCGTCTTTCGATCATCCCGGCCACTGTTTCCATTCCGTTGACAAATGCCAGGCAGGCATTCCCCAGATCAAAACTGAGACAGTCCTCCGGCAGGCCGAGATTCCGGTGGAC
>JANTFG010000116.1 GCA_024763555.1 Thermoanaerobaculales bacterium | reverse complement strand
CCGGGAAAGGAGGCCTATCTGGCGGAGGCTTCGATCATCTCGCTGCTCAGTTTCGCTCCGGGCTCGATGGCCCCCAGCAGCATTGCCGCCCAACACTATCCCTGGATGATTTTCGGCCTCGCCCTGGCCCTGGTTTCGGCTCCGGGTTCACCTGCTTTCGGCGCGCTTCTCAGAAAAGAGGGGCGGTCTCGATGAGAGTGTTGATCATCTCTTCTCTCTACCCGAAGAGCTATGATCCGGTGCTGGGCTGTTTCGTCCGCATCGAAGTCGCGGCAATCCGGAGCATGGGCGTCGATGTTATCGGGGTCATCTCGCCAATCCCGCTGAGTCCGAGGCTTCTCCGGCGAAATCCGCGCTGGAGGGCCTACGGAGAGGAAGCGGCCGCTGTCGAGGACCCCGGGGGTGTTCGAATCCTCCAGCCTCGTGTCCCGATCCTGCCCGGGGGATTCGCCTTTCCTCTGTATGGTCGGTTACACGCTCCCGCAATCCGAAAGGCGGCCGCGGGCCTGATCTCGGGTTCGTCGGTAGATCTCATCCATGCCCACGCCGCGCACCCGGACGGCACCGTGGCCCTCGGGCTGGCTCAGGCTACGAAGGTGCCGGTTGTCCTGACGATCCATGGACAGGATCTCCTGAGGAGCTTCCGCAGGGGATGGGCTGCGCGGCGAGTGATCCGGAGGAGTATCGCCCGCGCCGCTCGAGTCATTCTGGTCAGCAGCAGGCTCCGGCAGGTCGTGGAAGAGGAAGGCCTGGAGGGCAGATTCGAGGTCATTCCTCACGGCATCTCTCCGGAAGCTCTTCTTGATTCGAATCTGCAGGGGAAACTCCGAGCGCTGAGATCGAAAGCCGGGAGGATTATTCTTTCCGTCGGGGCTCTCAGCGGTTTGAAAGGGCAGGAGTGGGTTCTTCGGGCCCTGGGCCCCGGGGATGAGTACTGGATCGTCGGGGATGGACCGGAAAAACCAAGGCTCAAGGCCCTTTCTCGATCTCTTGGGATCGAAGGCCGGGTCCGCTTCTTCGGGGCGGTCGATCCGTCGAAAGTCTCGACCTTCATGTCCGCCGCGGACGTCTTCGCCCTGCCCTCCATCGGGGAGGCATTCGGGATCGTTTATCTCGAAGCGATGCGCGCCGGTATTCCCGTCATTGCCTGCCGCGGTGAAGGTGAAAGTACGCTGCTCCGGCACGAAGAAACGGCCCTGCTGGTTCAACCCTCCAGTGCCGAGTCGGTTTCAGAGGCTCTGCGGCGGCTGGATGAAGATCCGGAACTGGCAGGGCGCCTGGTCAGCCGGGCCGGGGACCTCGTCAAGAGAAACTTCAGCATGGACCTGCAATGTCGAAAGATCGTGGCCGTCTATGAAGATGTCCTTGGAGGAAAGCGCCTCAGCGAAGTTTCCGGTGGCGCCCCGTGATCTTCCTGAAGTCTCGAAGCCGGCGGGACTCGCGAAAAGGGAGGACCAGTGAGGTGCTGATCGAGCCGAGGGCAAAGATCGTGCATATGACGACGGTTCACCGGGCGACGGATACCAGGATTTTCCATCGGGAGTGCCGAAGTCTTTCGGAGAAGGGTTATGAAGTCGTCCTGATCGTTCCCTGCAGAGAGAGCGGGGCCGAAGAAGGCGTCCGTATCCGGCCGGTCCCGCTTCCCGCCAACCGGCTGGAGCGGATGTCCCGGACGGTCTGGAAGGTCTTCAGGGCGGCGCTGGAAGAGGGGGGAGATGTCTACCATTTTCATGATCCCGAACTCATTCCGGCTGCTCTCCTGTTGAAACTCCTGGGCAGGAGGGTTGTCGCCGACGTTCATGAGGATGTCCCGGGAGATATCATGAGCAAGTTCTGGGTGCCGGTCTGGGTGCGGCGACCCTTGGCATTTCTGGTCTTTCTTCTTCAGAAGCTGCTGGCCCTCTCTGTGGACGCGGTCATTACAGCCACTCCCGTGATTGCCCGGGCCTTTCCTTCCGAAAAGACGACGGCCATTCGGAACTATCCGATCCTCGAAGAGTGGCCGGAGCTTGAGACTGAAAACTACGATGAGCGCTCGCCCCGGGTCGCCTATGTCGGCAAAATCGAAGAAACCCGCGGAAACCGGGAAATGGTGCAGGCCATCGGACAGCTTTCCGGGCCGAAAGAGTTGAGCCTTGCACTTGCGGGGGATTTTTCTCCACGGGAGTTTGAAGACAGCCTGAGCTCCCTTACGGGTTGGAAGAGGGTTGAAAAGCTGGGTTTTCTCGATCGACCCTCAGTCGGCCGGCTCCTGGGGCGATCCAGGATGGGACTGATCCTGCTCCATCCCGGGCCGAATCACATGGATGCGGAACCCAATAAGCTCTACGAATACATGGCCGCCGGTCTTCCCGTCATTGCCTCGAATTTCCCGGCCTGGCGGAAGCTGGTGGAGGGTCTCGACTGCGGCCTCGTGGTCGATCCTCTGGATGCTCTTGAAATCGCGGAGGCAATCGCGACTCTCCTTGAAGATCCTCAACGGGCAGAAGCCATGGGCCGGCGAGGGCGGCAGGCGGTCCTGGATCGATTCAACTGGGGGGTGGAGCGAGAAAAACTCTTCAACCTGTACGCCGAGCTGTTGGATTGAGCCAGAGCAGGATTGCGCCGGGTACTCCGGTCGCGATGGCGATGAGCAGGGGAGGCAGACCCGGCAGAAGGATGCGGCAGGCGGCGCCTGAGGCCAGCAGGAGAATGGCGGTCGGAACGACAGACCCCGGCCGGAGAGAGGCCCGATCCGGCGCCAGCAGCCTCCACAGGGAGGTTCCGAGAAGCAGGTTGCGGACAAGGGCCATGAAGAGAAGACCCAATGCTGTTCCCTTTGCGCCATCAAGGTGGGTCAGCAGCAGCATCGCGATCAGACCGACGCCAAGGCTCAGGACCCGGATGCGGGCCTGGACGGCGGCGTGTCCTGTCGCCTCCAGGGTCGGGCCCAGATAGCCGGGAAGAACATCGATCAGGAGCGCCAGGGCGAGGATTCTCAGGATCGGGGCGGCGGGTGCATAGGCTTCGCCCGCAAGCAGGATCAGCAGCTCAGAGGGTGAGAACAGAAAGAAGGCAAGAGGGATCCAGATCAGTGCCAGGCTGAGCAGCCGGCTTCGACCGTAGGCGATGCCGAGCGATTCGCTGTCATTTCTTTGATGGGCGGCCGAGGCCAGCGGCAGATATCCATGGGAGGCTGCACCGGCGAGCATTCGGGTGGCCCGGACGAGACCCCGGGCAATACCGAAATAGCCGACCTGCACCGGGTTTTCCAGGAGGGCGACGATCGCGAGGTCAAGCCAGGCCTGGACCTGTCCGAGAATCTCCAATGCACAGAAAGGCGCCAGGCTTTTCAGCAGTTTTCCGTCCCAGCTCCGGAAGTTCCCGAACCAGCCCCTCCATCTCCCATAGATCAGGAAAATACCCTCGGTCCCGAGGCTGGAAAGCCCGAAAGCAAATGCGAAGAGAGCTGTGCCGCCTCCGATGAGTCCGGCAAGACCGACGAGTCCGGCGCGAAGCAATCCGCCGAAACCGTCGCGGAAGACGGCCCGTCCCCTGACCTCTCCGAAACCCCGGCAGACACCGAGAACAGCCATGCCGACGGGGAGCGCCAGGGCAATGGGCGAAACACCGACTAGTGTCCGGCCCAGGAGCCGCCAGGATGTGGGAAGCATCGCGGCGAAGTGATTCAGCGCAGTTCCCAGGATGATGAGCCCGAGCAGACCACTCCCTCCGCTCAGTATGGCGATCTTGAGGGCTGTCGTTGCCGTCGAGTGCATGGCCTCGGGGCTTTTTCCTTCGCGAAGAGCGGCGATTCTCCGGGCTGCAGCGGGGTTGAGGCCGAGGCTCAGGATTCCTCCGAAAACGGAGGCGGCGCCGACGGCCGTCAGGAGAAGCCCGAAGTCGGCGGGAGTCAGCATCCGTGCCGCCAGGATTCGCGCCACCGTTGAGCCGAGAAGCGCGCCGATACTGCCGCCGACGACGGCCAGCGTCATGCCGCCCAGATCGTCCGGAAGGAGGGATCGTCCGAAGGGCGCTTTCAAGGTCTCTCCGGCGTCTTTTCGGCTCGGGGAGACTCTTCCTGCGGGAAGCTGTGCCAGATTTCGTATTTGGAGATTTTCGTGAAAAGCCGATAGCCTTCAGTTCCGGCAAGCCGGGCCCACCAGGAATGGGCGGGATGTTTCTCCGGGATACATACCCATTCGGGACGCTCGATGGTGAAAGCGCGAAGAAACTGCTTCCGATCCGGAAGAACCGAGGGGGTTCCGGCGATCCAGAAACTGAGGAATGAGCGGCGCTGCCGCTCTTCGGCACTTCCGAAGTTGAGGTAATCGGGCCGGACCATCAGGGGGGAAGGGTGGTGGGGCCACACCGTGATCCATGGGCCGATCTCATAGGGGACGAGGACGTGATCCGAGAGAGAGGCGGCCTGGGAGATCGCACGGGCGACATCTCCTTCGGGATGAGGAATCCGCAGCTCGAAAGGCGCCCATCGGACGTGGTTGGCGGCACTGGTAATCTGGATTTTCGGCAGAAAGAGGCCGACAAGGGCGAGAGCGCCGAGGCTGAGGCCGACCCTCATCGCTCGAGGCCATCGGCGGACGGCCAGGGGTGAGCTGAGGACGACGGCAAGCATCGCCGGCGCCGGGATGAGCCAGAAGACACGCCAGTAGGTCCGGGCGCCGGTGGCGATTTCCGCGAAGCCACGAGCTGTAAAGGGGTTGAAGAGGATCAGGAAGAGCAGGGGGAGGAGGACGAGAACCCGGCGGCCGGGACCGGCTGGAACGGTGATCCAGGCAAGAACAAGCACGAAGCTCATCAGCGGCACGAGCCATCCATTCCCGAGGACAAGAGTGGAAGCCTGGAGGATGAGCTGAGTTCCCGTGATGCCTTCGAGAGAACGCCCGAGTTTGGGAAGGAGGCCCGAGATGAGCATCAGTCCGCCGGCCAGGGGATAGAGGGAGGATCCAAGGCCCTTCAGGATTGTGATGGGCGAAAGCTCATCGATGGAGCGGGCGGCCGGGAGACTCCCAACGGCGAGCAGGGGGGCAAGCCAGATTGCGGTGGGGTTGATTCCGATGGCGGCGATCTGGACTGCGGCAAGAAAAATCCATCGCCTTCCTCCAGGCTGCTCCCCGAACTCAAGGCCCGCCGAGATCAGGAGCGGAACGAAGACGGACACCAGGATGCCCTTTCCCTGGTGGATCCGGACGAGCCCGAGGTTTCCGTACCAGCCGTGGGCATCGCCGATCATCAGCAGCAGGACGAGGGTCGCACCCAGCGCCCAGGGCCAGCGATTGGGAACCAGATGTCGCAGGAGGCGACGCTGGGCCAGAACGAGGCCGGCGGCGGCAAAGAGGGGGAAGATCAGGTGTGCCCAGGTGATCGGGGCGATCCCGCTCAGCAGGCCGGCCATGCCTTCCAGCACCTCGAAGCTTCGCAGTCGCTGGTATTTCTGATGGATCTTGAGGCCGGGAAGCCCGTGGAGGCTGTCGTACATCAACACCGGATCGGTAGGCCGATCAGCTACGGAGTTGGCGATTCCCAGGTAAAAGGCGTCGTCGGCATCGGGACGGTTGAGGACGGCTGTTGCGCCGACGGCGCCGACGATGCAGAGGATCGTGACGAAGGAAGCGCCCGATCGACCTGGGGGCGCCGAGCCGGAGCGAAAGGAGGTGATGAGACCTGCTGAGAGGGCGAGACCGGCCGGCAGCAGAGCCCAGAGGGGCCGGAAAACAACCAGAAAAGCAGTGGCCAGGGCAAGAAAGATGATGAGGGTCAGGGTCCGGATCCGGTTTCCAGGGGGATTCGGACCCAGCGGATTCTCCGTCGGGACAGTCGTCAGTGCCCACGCAAGGCCGACGGCAAGAGCGAGCGGAGTTCCGATCGCCCCCAGTACCTGCGCCGATTTTCCGGCTGCCACGGTCGCATGACAGGCGATGGTCCAGGCGGCGAAGGCGACGATCACGCTTTCGAGAGCACGATCACCGAAATCGAGAGGCGCCGACGTCAGCCCGGCGGGCGGCCCGGGACCCGGCGCCACGCCCGGATTCTCAGCCATCGAGTACCACCTCCCCGGCTGTGGTCTTCAGCTGTGGCGCCTCGCCCAGGTAGGCGGCGCAGATCTCGACCGAAGGCAGGAAACGTCCCATTTCCACGAGAAAAACGGAGAGGCGGCCCACGCACTGCCACGCGTAGCGAAGAGCGATGACATAGGCCAGGATGGAGGACCAGGACGAAGCGCCCCCTTCGAGATTGCGCCCGAGAAGCAGGACGAGAAGGGTGATCGAGAAGATCTGTAGGAGATTGTTGACCAGCAGGACCTGGCGGCTCAGCAGAGTCTGATCGTAAAGCGAGTCCAGAGTGTCATTCAGGATCTCTGACTGGCTCGAACTCAGGCAGGGTTTTTCCGCCTCAAACTCCTGCTCACCGGGCGCCTTGCAGAGTTTCTTGACCAGTGGACCCATCTCGGAGATTCGGGTCTGGTAGCGGCGCAGGAGCCGGGCGCCCCGTCCGGAAAGCCGGGCGAGGCTATAAAGTCCGATTCCGGCAAGGGGAATGAGGGCGAGGGTGACGCCGAAGTTGATGTAAAAGAGTGCGGCAACGGCCACAACCGAGGTCACGAGGGGATGGACCGCTTCGAGAAACATGCGGAGGACGTTTCCCGCATAGCGAAGGTAGAGTGTCGGGATATGACTGAGCTGATGAGATGGTGAGAGCATCTGAATTTCCGAGATCTCTCCGCTGCTCTGCTGAGCCTTCCGGATCGCCTCTTCAACCGCCTCGGAATGGAAGTCGCGGGCGACATAAAGGGCGCCGCGTTTTGAAGAATAGGTGAAGACCGCGCTGGCCGATCCCAGCAGCAGCGCGGCCATGGCATAGGGGAGGACGCCGCTTCCCCAGGCCGCTGCAACGAGGTGGACGGCGCCCTGCATGGGGAGCGCTCGACCCTTTGCCTGGCTTCGCACGTAGATGAGGAGCAGGCCGAAAGCCATGGTGCCCGTCGTGACTCCCGCAAAACTGGCAGCGACGATCAGAGATACCTGCTTCCATCGGCCCGGCAGCGCCCTGCGGAGAAGCCAGAAAACAGCCCGGCCCTTGTTCCGGATCTCCTCCCGGGAGGGGAAGGCCCCGGTGAGTTTTTCCATCATCTCTTCGCCTCGTGGCCTTCCGGGATCATGTCCGCGTAGAGCTTCACCAGCCTTTCCTCGTAGACTCTCCAGTTGTCCCTTTCGATGAAAGCCGCACAGTTTTTTTTCTTCCTCCGGAGGTCCTCCGGCGTGATCTTCGAGATGGCGATGGCGATGGTCTCGGCGCTGGGCCATGGTTCCAGGAGCCAGCCGATCTCATTTTCAGAGATCGTTCGTGCCATGACGGGCAGGGGGCTTGCGAGGATGGGGACTCCTGCCGCCGGATATTCCCAGAGCTTGTTCGGGCTGCAGTATCGATGGTTGAGGCAGGAATCCTCGTAGGGAATGATGCCGACGGCGGCCCCTTGGCTCCAGAGGAGGAGTTCATCGCGCGGGACCGGTGGGAGGAAGAAGATCCGATCACCGAGCGGGTCCTCCCGTTTCGCCAGGGACTTCAGGCGCTTTTCCAGTCGTCCCCAGCCCATCAGTACGATCTTCCACCCGGAAGGCAGTCGCGTGGCGGAAGAGATCAGGTGATCGAGACCCCGGAAGGGTGTGAATCCGCCCTGGTAGAGGAGGATCTGATGTTCCTCTTCGAGTCCTGCGGCCCGGTGCAGGCGGCCATCGTATTTGCCGATTTTTCTGCCCGGTATGACGGAGGCTGCATTGGAGATGATCGTGGCCTTCGGTAGAAGGGGATAGCGCCCCTTCAGGATTTCAGCCGCCTCGTCGCAGGTGCTGATGAAGCCGTCGGCGGCGCCGCTGTGGCGTGTCTGGAGCCGGCGGTAATAGGTGCGTGGCAGCCAGGAAGTCCAGGAACTCTCCTCGAAGATCTCGTGGCTGTCATAGACCAGCAGGCAATCCCGGACTTTCTTGTAGCGCGCGCCCATCGGCAGGGTCAGCAGATCGTGGCAGTGGATGACATCCGGCCGGATTCGATCCAGTTCGGCGAATACCTCCTTCTCGACGATCCGAAGCTGGAGGGCTCTGGGCGGGAGAACGACGGCGGCGTGGAGAAAGTCCTTCGCCTTTTGAATCAGGCCTGCTCGGATCTCTTCTCCTTCCATCTTGAGAAATGCTCGCCGACGCCGTGATGCGGACCTCAATCGCTGGAGTGCTGCCAGGAGGATCAGTCCGGCAATGCTTGCCAGGATCGCGCGATCCGGAAAGTCCCGGAGCAGGTCCCATCCCTGCCGGCAGATCGACGCCACCTTTTCCACGATCCGTCTTTCCGGGCCGTCGGGACGGTGCAGAAAAATCCAGCCGAGTGTCAGGACTGGAATGATGGATACGAGGAACCAGAAACGCTGAACAATACGCTCGCGATCCGAGCGGAAGCGGACCCGGATGATGCGACAACCTGGTGCGAGTTCTTCGAGGGGAAGGGCGGCGCGTTTGTTCCGGATTCCGAGAATTGAAACATCGTGACCGGCTTCCGCGAGGCTCAGGGCCTCCCGGACGACTCGGTTGTCGTGCCGGACGGAGTTGAAGACGATGGCGGCGATCTTCATTGATTGATGGACTTAGGGCCCTCGAAAAAACTACTTCCGCTTTTCGCATCCCATCTGCACCACATCTTCGGCTCGGGCTCAATCTGGAAATACTCAACGCAGGCAAGGCTACGCCTCCGATTTCCGTCAATCGCCCAGTCCAAATCTGAAGCACATCCGGGCGCGCAAAACAGGAAGTAATTTTTGCGCGGACCCTTATGAAAGAAAGGCAGGATTTCCCGGTCGGGATCGACTTCTGACAGGATCGGAATTCCGCCGGGAGTGGGAAAAACTCGGTGCAGAAACTTCTTCATGGCGATCTGAAACTCTAGGCCGACCCGGATGCGCTGTCAAATGGAGGAAGGTCAGGCGGGGGTGGCGGAATTGAGTGGATGCTCAGGATCGTGCCATTTCTGCCTTTTCAGTTTTCAGCGGGAGTTGATGTCGTAGAATGCCCCGATGCAGTGGATGCTTGATGAGCTTCGGCAACGGGGAGGACTAATCAGTTTCGAGGAGTATATGGGTCTTGCACTCTATGACCCGGAACACGGATACTATTCCTCCGGAACTCCCCGCTATGGACGCGGGGGCGATTTTCTCACGGCGCCGACCGCCTCTCCGTGGTATGCCAGGGTGATCGCCCGTGTCCTGCGAAAGATCGCCGGGAAAGCGGGGTCTGTCGATTTTGTCGACCTCGCGGCCGGGGATGGATCCTTCCTCCATTCCCTGCTCCTTGAGCTGGGGCCCGAGGGGAGAGCAGGACTTGGGCGCGTCCTCGCCGTCGAACAGTCGGAGGGAATGCGGAAGCGTTGCGGCAAGGCCTTGGGGGATTTTCCGGAAACGCGGGTCGAGATTCTCCCGGAGCTTCGAGATGCGGACGAGCCCGCTGGTCCCGTTCTGCTGCATGCTTCGGAGCTTTACGATGCCCTTCCGGTGGCCCGGGTCATCATGCGGGAAGATGGTCTGAAGGAGTTTTATGTTCGGCTGGAAGGGGACTCTCTCAGCTGGGAGGAGCGGCCGCCCCGAGCGGAGCTGCGGGACTATTTCGTGCGACATGGGGTCGTCCTCGCGCCCGGCCAGGTCGCCGAGGCCAATCCCCGCGCTGAGGATCTGCATCGGAGTCATCTCCAGTGGGCGGGCGCCGATGCCCTGGCGTTGATTCTGGATTACGGCTACGAATCCCGTCGGCTCTATGATCCGCGGGGACGTTTTCAGGGATCCCTGAGTTGTTTTTATCGCCATGAACTCTCCCGGGATCCGCTCAAGCGGCCGGGGGAGCAGGATATTACGGCCCATGTCAACTGGGATGATCTCCGACGGGCCGCGAACCATCTCGGCTGGGAGGAGATCTCTCTGGAGGCCCTGACCTTCTTTCTCATCCGTTCGGGAATCGCTGAGATCGCCGAGGGACTCGGTCTCGGGATGGAGGCCGAGCTTGATGCCCGCACCCTCTCCGAACGCCAGGAACTCAAACGCCTGCTGGATCCCGAAGGCATGGGTTCCGACCTCAAGGTGCTGGTGCAGGGCATCGGTCGATTGAAAGAGGTGATCTGAGCCCCGAGGAATGTCGAGGCTTTCTGAAGACGACCGGTGGCCGAGGAGTTGCCGTAGATCGCCGCTGAGAATCGATCAGCTGAGCTCAGACTGTCCTTGCTCGCCCATGTCGAGGCAGCCGAAGAAATCGAGCAGGAAGGCGTCAAAGCCGTCTTCCTCCGCACAATCCGAGTGGCCCCGTCCCGGGATGAACCACGATCGAAGACGGGGTCCCCCGGCGGCGGCCAGCTCCCGGCCGTGCTCGATGGGAACGATCCGGTCCTCCTCGCCGTGAATGATGGCGATAGGACAGTCGATGTGCCCAAGCCGGTTGACCGGAGCGATTTCGTCGAGGGAGGCGCCGATCTTCCAGCTGACGTATTTCAGCAGCAGCGGCACGAGGAAGGCCGGGACCCCCTTTGCGAGAAAATCCCTTCTCATCATTCGTCCGGGGTGTGCGAAGGCGCCGATGCTCATGACGGCGTCGATCCTCTGATCCAGGCTCGTCGCGTGGAGGCAGGCGGCGCCTCCGACCGAGTGGCCGATCAATCCG
>JANTFG010000115.1 GCA_024763555.1 Thermoanaerobaculales bacterium | reverse complement strand
TTCCGTTTCGTCGCTGTAGGAGTAGCGGTAATAGGAGTACTGGGAATAGTAATGTTCCCGCTGGACATCGTAGCGATTCAGGAGAATTCCCGCCAGGTGAACCCCGGAACGGCTGATGTGCCTGATCGCATCCCGGATGATCGGATGTCTGGCGGTTCCATAGCGGACCACGAGCAGGGCCATATCCGCATGGGAGGCACAGATCACGGGATCCGTCACCGAGGCGATCGGGGGAGTATCAATGACGATCCAGTCGAAATTCCCCCGGGCTTCCCTGAGAAAGTCGTCGAAGCGAGGTTTGGCGAAGAGTTCCGGCGGATTCGGGGGCAGGGGGCCCGTCGTCAGGGTTCTGAGACCCGGCGTGTCCGGGATTTCTACCGCGAGTTCCTCGAGTTCGGCCTCCATGACCATGAAGGTCGTCAAACCCCTCATATTTTCAAGATTGAAATTTCGGTGGATCTTTGGTTTTCTGAGATCCGCATCAATCAGTAGAACGCTTGAACCGGCCCGAGCCAGAGTTCTGGACAATTCACTTGCGATCGTTGTTTTTCCTTCTCCCGGGATCGCCGAGGTCACAACAAGGACGTGTCCCTCATTTCCCCGGGAGGCGAGGATGAGGGCGGTCCTCAGGGCCTGGAGCGCTTCCGTTCCGGCATGCCCCATCCCCTCCTGCATTTCGGGCACCAGACCGAGTACTTCGAGGCCCAGCAGACGCTCGGCCTGTTCAGGCGAGCGGATCGTCTGATCCAGGAAGTCGATGCCGAGCACCAGGCCGACGCCCAGGAAGAGCCCGAGGATCAGTCCGAGCATTGTGCTTCTGAAGACATTCGGACTGAAGGGAGCTCTGGGGGCTTCGGCGGGCTCCAGAACGCGGACGTTGTTGACGGCCGCAGATGCGGAGATGTCGGTTTCCTTGGAACGGGCCAGCATTTCTTCGAGGAATGCCTTGTTCTGATCGTAGTCCCGCTGGAGCCTTTCGAGTTCGAGATTCTGTCGGGCCAGTTCCACCGACTGATCCTTGAGCTTCTGGAGATTCTCGAAGAGAGAATCTTCCCGCTGCTTGACCATCGTGTAATCGGTTTGAATCGACTGGCTCAGAGTCTGAACCTGCTTGTTGATGAGCGAGTTGACGCCATCCAGGCGGGAACGAAGTTCCTTCATGACCGGATGTCCCGCCTTGAGCGTGCCCGACTTCTGAGTAATCTCCATTTCGATGTCGTTCTTCTGTTGCCTGAGCTGCGAAATTGTCGGGTCCTGGAGGATCTCGGGAAGACTGAGCTGCCCGATTTCTCCCGGAGTGATATGACTGAGGGCGTTGAGCTTCGTTTCCAGCCTGATCCGTTCCGTCTTTGTTTTTGCGTACTCGGTCGTCAGCATGTTGATCTGTTCGGAAATGACGTTCTTGTCCTGGTCCGCAAAGAGGTATGAGCCCTTTTTTTCTCGAAAATCAACCAATGACTGTTCTGATTGGGCGAGTTGCTTTCGGAGGGGATCGAGCTTGCTCTGGATGACGTCGTAGACCTTCTGCGTTCTCTGGAGATTGTCGGCGATATTCAGCTTGATGTACTCATCGACGAATACGTTGAGCCACTCCGCTGAATGAACCGGGTCCTTGGAGACAAGGCTCAGGCTGATGATGCTTGTTTCCTTGACCCGTTCGGCGTCGATCATCCCGAGGAGATTTTGAGCAGGATCCGGCCCTTCGAAGCCGGGCCGGCCCGCCAGGCCGAGGCGATCGACGACATGGTGTGCCAGCCTTTTCGTCCCGAGGACCCTGACCTGCTCTTCGACGTAGCGTTCCAGCTCCCAGTAATTGGGTCCGAAACTGACCTGGTTCTTGATGATCTGAGGCGCCCGTTCGCCGACCGAAATCTGAGCGGTGGCTTTGTAAAGTCTGGGCCGCGTCAAAGCCCAGGAAAGGGCGAGCACGAGGCAGAGCATCGCTGAACCCAGAACGATGAACTTCTTCGCCCAGAGGAGGCGAAGGTAATCCATGACTCGAATCTCAGAGCCGACTTCCGGTTCCTGAGAAAACTCGCCCTGTTGTCGGGCCTGGAGCGCATAAAGTTCTTCAGCGGTCAAGAGATCAGGTTCTCGCATCGCATAGAGGGTAGCGCCGAAACCGCGCACTGGCAACTGGAATAGCTGGAGGAAGCTCTGTTCAGCTCATTTGGATTTTGCAGTTGAGAATCGAATTTCTCTCTTTTCCCTTTCAGGAGATGCCGATGCTCGCGTACTATGGCCCGGCGGGAGAGTTCTCAGGATTCGGCTTCCTTGTGGGATTCCGAATGAGAGGGTTGGGGCCGAGAGAGAAATCCGGCACCGGCAAGTTTCGAAATTGATGGAGGAAAGATGCCACGAGTATTGAGAGGCGGAGTTCACGACCTTGGTTTTGAGGCGAACAGGGATCACTGGATCAACGAGCTGAGGGTCCTTCAGGCCCAGATCGAGAAGATCAGTGCCGGAGGCGGAGAAAAGGCGGCTGCCCGCCAGAAGGCCAAGGGGAAGATGCTCGCCCGCGAACGCATCGAAGCCCTGTTGGATGCGGGAACGGAATTCCTTGAGCTTGGTACATTTGCCGCCTGGGGAATGTACGAGGAATGGGGGGGCGCCCCGGCCGCCGGTGTGGTGACGGGCCTGGCAAGGGTCTCGGGCCGCCTCTGTGTCGTCGTGTCCAATGATGCCACGGTGAAGGCCGGGGCATGGTTCCCGGCGACCTGCCGGAAGATCCTCCGTGCTCAGGAGATTGCCCTCGAAAATCGTTTGCCCGTGATCTATCTCGTGGATTCGGCCGGTGTATTCCTGCCCCTGCAGGAAGAGATTTTCCCGGACCGTGAACATTTCGGGCGCGTCTTCTACAACAACGCCCGCCTCTCGGCTGAAGGGATCTACCAGATCGCCGCAATCATGGGTTCCTGTGTGGCCGGCGGGGCCTATCTCCCGATCATGTCGGACGAGTCTCTCATCGTCGAGGGTACAGGAACAATATTCCTGGCGGGCTCACATCTCGTTCAGGCGGCGATCGGGGAGAAGATCGACAACCAGAGCCTGGGAGGCGCTTCCGTCCAGGTTGATATTTCGGGTGTGGTTGACGACCGTTTCCCGGATGATCTCGCGGCAATTGAGCATATCCGGGCAAGAATGGCGGAGTTGTCCCATCCGCGAAAAACACCCTTCGATCGAATCGAGAGTCGGGCTCCCGCGGTCTCGGTCGAGGACACTCTGGGCGTCGTTCCGGTCGACAGGGCAAGGCCCTATGACACCTACCAGCTTCTGGCATCGCTTCTGGATGCCTCCGAATTCACCGAATACAAGGCTTCATACGGCAAGACGATGGTCTGCGGGACGGGGCGGATCGACGGGTGGGCCGTCGGGATTGTCGCGAATCAGCGGAAGATCGTCCAGCGGCGGCGGGGAAGCGGCCCCCGGGATCTCGAAATGCAGATCGGTGGTGTCATCTACACCGACGGAGCGGATAAGGCGGCTCGATTTGTGGAGCTGATGAACCAGAAAGGTATCCCGCTGCTTTTCCTTCAAGACGTCACCGGATTCATGGTGGGTTCCCGTTCGGAGCAGGACGGAATCATCAAGGATGGCGCCAAGCTGGTCAACGTCGTCTCCAATTCCGTCGTCCCGAAGATTACGGTTTTTGTCGGCAATTCCTTCGGCGCCGGAAACTATGCCATGTGCGGTCGGGCCTATGGAGCACGTTTCTTCTACGCATGGCCCTCGGCCTCGATCTCAGTCATGGGGGGCGATCAGGCCTCAAAGACACTGCTTTCGATCCAGCTCAAGAACCGCGGGGACGAGGTCGGCGATGAAGAGAAGGAGAAACTCCTGGAGCAAATCAGGAGTCGCTACCTGGAGGCTTCTCAGGCGCGCTACGCGGCGGGCCGTCAGTGGGTGGATGAGATCATCGATCCCCGTCGGACGCGAGAGATCGTCAGCCGGAGTATCGAAGCGGCATCCCATGAGGGAGACTTGAGAGAATTCCGGGTCGGTGTACTTCAGACCTGATCGTTCCTCCGGGAGGCTCTCCCCGGAGGATGATAAAAAACAGCCCGGCACAGAGGCCGGGCTGTTTGTTGAGAAGGCGAAGCCTCAGTTCGGAATCGAAACCGAGGGAATGAAGATGGGGTCATCGGAGCCGTTATCCACAACCGATGCGTAGGCGAAGAATGCGCCGCCCGCAGTCGTTGTGCTGACCCTGGCGAAACCGCCTTCGACGACGGCATCCGTGGGGAATGCGTGGGAGTCCTGTGTGTATGAATAGGGGGCCAGGTCGTAGAGTTTCGTCGCAAGCTCCACGCCGGATGCGTCAAAGAGGACGGCCTTGATTTCAATCCAGTCGGCGGTTGTATTGACGAAACCGATGTTGGTGCGGAAGTTCTCGTTCTGCAGAAGGGACAGGAGTGCTTCCTCCTCACCCTGCCCGATCGCTCCGCTCTCGGGGATCCCCGGGATGAACTGTCCGAAGGTGCCCTCGACCGCCTGGTTGTAGGTTCTACTGCTCACCAGCAGCTCACCCGTATCGACGGAGACACGCAGGGCGGCGGCGCCGGTGATGCCGAAGAGTGAATCCAGGACATCCTCAAGCTTTTGGGAGGTCCCGGCCGGCACATCAAGTTCCCATTCTTCGTGGGAGCTGTTGTCCTGACCCCGCCTCATCAGGGCGATGCGTGCATGGAGATCTTCCCCTCCGGCATTGAAGATCTCGAGATCGGTCCTCCAGACCGAGCTGCCGACGCCGTTTGCATGGGCGGCGGCTTCGATCCAGACCGGATTTCCGGGCTGTGCCGATTCAGTGCCGGTGATATAGGTTGGATCCCCGGTGATTCCATCGACGATCGAGGCATAGGGAAGAATCGGGGCCTCGCTCCCCGTATTCGTGATCAGGGCGCTGGCGGCCGTGACTCCGCTGAGACCGGCGTTCTGAAAGACCTTGTTGAGCTGGAGCCAGCCCCAGGGCATGAGGTTCTCGTCATCTTCCCAGAGCAGGGTACCTGCGGAATCGAAGAGTTTGATGTTGAGAGACGCCGTGTGTTCGGAGGCGTTGGCACAGCCGATATTGGTTCGGAAATCAGAATTTCCGGAGAGACCGATCAGGGAGACGGAGGCTCCCGGCTGCAGAGCCTCGGATACCGAAGCCCCCGGAATGAACTGCCCGAAGGTGCCGCTCTCGGCGGTGTTGTAAGTTCTCGATGCAACAAGAAGGGGGGCCGTGTGGACGATCCTGAGGGCGCCGGCCCCCGTCTCTGAGAGGAAGTCACCCACGACATCGCCGAGATTCCTCAGCATTCCCGGCTCGATTTCGATCTCCCGGACGGCAACGCCGCTGTTGTCCACCCCCGAGGGGAGGAATCCCAGTTCCGCCGTCACGGGCTGAGAACCGGGGTTGTAGAGCTGGAGATCGGTCAGCCAGAAGGTTCCCGATGCGCCGCCGGCATGAGCGCCTGCGGACACCATGGTAGTTTGCAGCTCGGCCTCGTCGCAATCCAGGCAATCCAGGCTGAAATGGATCTGTCCGAGCTGACTGCTCCCGTCCTGCCCAACCCATGAGCCGGCCATGAAACGGTAGGTCTGTCCGGCATCAAGGGCCAGCTCAAAATAGGAATCCGTACGCGGCCCCATGCAGTGTTCCTGCTCATCATCATCGCTACAGGCGCCTGCAAGTTCCGTATAAGGGCCGCAGGCCTCCCCGGTCCAGCCCGAGAGCATCGTGTCGGCGACTGATCCGCAGGTTGAAACCGTGTAGATTCCCGATTTTTCGGGACTAAACTCGAACCAGATTGAGCCCTTCTTTCCGGCATCCGTGCTCGAGGTATCAAGATCGATGCAGGACAGCTGTGGGTCGCTGCTCTGAGTCCCCGCAAACTGGTTCGAGGTCTCAAGCTCCCAGGGGAAGGGGCCTCCTGAGGGAATGATGTGAGGTGTGGCGCAGTCATCGGCCGGATCGCGGACGAGAAGGGAAAAGCTGTCGACGGCCTGCAGACCCCGGGCGTCGGTTGCTCGTGCGACGATGTTGTAGGAGCCTCCCCAATCGATGCTGATACTGTGAGAAGAGCTCAACGAAGAACTCCCGCTGTCCGAGGCGATGCTGCTGTAGTCCAGGCTGCTGTACCAGTCGATCTGCAGAGCATCTCCATCGGCATCGCTCGCATTCGCCTCAAGCTCAAGGGAGTCGCCGATCATGGCTGCCATACTTGAACCCGATGGGCTCGTGATGGAAATTTCCGGGGGCGTGTTGTCGGCGCCGGGAATGACGAGTTCCCAGAATCCACGGCCGTAGGTGCCGACCCGCAACATGGATCCATCCGGAAGAATCCTCAGATCGTCGATGGGGGCGGCCGGCAGACCCGCACCCCAGCGCTGCCAGCTCAAACCGGCATCCGTGGAGCGATAGAGGCCGACATCGGTTCCGGCATAGACGACATCCTCGTCGGTGGGGTCGAATCGGATGACCTGCACGTTGAAAGGAGGCAGGCCCTCTGAGATTGCGGCCCAGGTCAGCCCTCCGTCGGTGGAACGCCGGACTCCCGCCCTGACGGCGGCAATGACGAGATCCGGATCGAAGGGAGAAATGTCGATATTGAAGGCCGTTGTCCCAACGAGACCCATGATCCAGTTCTTGCCTCCGTCCGCGGAGTTATAGACAAGGGAGCCCTTGGAAACAGCGATACGGTCGACATCGGCAGAGGTGGTCGCAATCGCCCATACCTTCCCGCCGGACCAGATGCCGTTGGAGACGTCATGGGGATCGACCGGCAGTTTGTACCAGCTGTCGCCTCCGTTATCCGAACGGTAGAGGTTCTCAGCTCCCGTAAAGACGATATTCGGTTGTTGGGGATTGAGCGTCAACGGGGAAATAAAGGGTGCGTCCTCGTTTCCGAAGTACGGCGAGATGTTCTTGAAGGTCGAGGAGGGGGGCGTTCTCCGGTAGATCGATGTGTAGTAGATGCTTCCGTACATCATCTCCGGCATCATCGGGTTGATGGCGCATTCAAAGCCGTCTCCGCCCAGAACGGTGTCAAACTTTCCATCGTCGGCGTCCCGCCTGAGGTTGGTTCCGTTGTCCTGGGTTCCTCCCAGTACGCGTGCCCTATTGACTGGATCCACCGCCATCCCGTAATACTGCCGGGTCACCACGCCGGCGTTTCGGTCGGTCCATGTAATTCCATCGTCTGTCGAGGACCATACACCGCCGTCGCATCCGACCCAGAGCGTCTGACCCTGGTATTGGAGGTCGTGCACGTCGACGTGCGGAAGACCCGAAGGCATCTGATAGGGGTTCTTGTTAGTCCAGGTCGTCCCACCATCTTTGGAAATGACATACCAGACGCCGCCGGCGACCACGATGTCGGGATTGGTCGGATTGACGACGATTGTGTTGTCGTACCAACCCTGTGAACCGAGGTAGTACTTGGGATTTCGACTTGAGTTGATGGTTGTGTTTGCGGAAAGCTGGGTCTCCACCCAGGTTTCTCCACCGTCATCGGAGCGGTAGATTCCGGCAATGGGATCTTCCGAGCTGGTTCCCGCGGTGTTGTATGCCGCGAGATAGAGTACCTGGTCGTTGGAGGGCGCCAGGGCAAGAGCCATGCGGCCCGTGTAACCGACCAGCGGGGGCAGAGTCTCTTCTCCTGCGGGCAGCCAGCTGAGGCCCCGGTCCGTGGATCGCATCACGGATGCGGTACCCGCCGGACAGGATCGGCTGCACCACTGGGCGGCGTACATCAGATCCGGGTTTGATTCGGACCGAAGAACTTCGGTAAAGCCGTATGAAGAGGAAGAGCCCGAGGACATCAGGCTCTGCCAGTTCGCGCCGCCGTCCTCGGAGCGCAGGAGCCCGCGCTCCGTGGCCGCGAAGACGATTTCATCGTTTTCCGGATCAACATTGAGAGCAAAGAAGACGTCGGCGACGGGGTCGCTCTCCTGACCGGGCAGCACCCAGCTTTCACCGCCGTCGTCCGAACGAAGGATTCCGATTCCCGGAATATAACCACTGCCGCCGGCAACAAGCGTATCTCCTTCACCTGTCCCCAGGTAGGCGACATCCGGACTCGAAGGCGCCCATGCCAGCGCCCCGACGCCGAGATCGGAGAGATCGTCGGTCGTCGGATACCAGGTGTTCCCGCCATCCAGAGTCTTCCAGACGCCTCCCGATGCGGCGCCCTGGAGAATTACTCCGGTACGGGTGGGATGGGGAGCGACACAGGACGCCCGCCCGGCCCCGTTGATCGGACCGATATTGACCCATGTGCCGTCCTGGATCGCTTTCGATGAAAGCTGCCGTGCATCCTGCCTCGATACCTTTCGGGCATAAAGGGCTCTGTTGAGACGGTCCCTTGAGCTGAGCCTGCCGTCGACGCCATGCCGTTCAATGTATGCCTCGATCCTCTCCCGAATCGCCCTTTCTTCACCGATCCGACCGTCGCCGTC
The DNA here is from genome assembly GCA_024763555.1 of Thermoanaerobaculales bacterium. Lineage (GTDB taxonomy): Bacteria > Acidobacteriota > Thermoanaerobaculia > Thermoanaerobaculales > Sulfomarinibacteraceae > JANTFG01. Next base: position 2,254 of record JANTFG010000115.1, on the reverse strand, counting down.
AGGATCCGCGATTGCGTGCGGGGCCCGCTTCAGAGTGGGCGTCTGGCCCTTCAGAGGCGTCGTCGATGCTGACGCACATAGGCCGAGGGCTGGAAGCATCATCAGTGCTGCTTTGAACAAATTTCCCGCTTTCATCAATCCTCCAACGGGGGGCCTCAGTGCCCCCATCGTCAAACTCATCACACTCTGTTTGTTCTTCGAGGTGCGCTAGTTACCGTCAAAGAAACCGCCGATTCCGCCGAGCTGGCCCAGAACCGAGCCTTCGCCCTTGTCTTTGCCGCCGGCCTGGGGCGCCGCACGCCAGATCCTGCCGGCCAGGCGACTGAAGGGCAGGGACTGGAGCCAGACCTTTCCGGGCCCGGTCAGCTTGGCGAAGAAAAAGCCTTCGCCTCCGAAAATTGCTGATTTCACGCCGCCGACCATCTCGATGTCGTAGCCCACGTGCTGCTCCAGGGCGACGATACAACCGGTATCGACTCGCAGTACCTCGCCGGGCCCGAGTTCCCGTTCAACGATCGTGCCTCCCGCATGGACGAAGGCCATCCCGTCGCCTTCGAGTTTCTGCATGATGAAACCCTCACCGCCGAAGAGGCCGACCCCAATTTTCTTTTGGAAGGCGATGCCGATGGCCACACCTTTTGCAGCACAGAGAAAGGCATCCTTCTGGCAGACTATTTTTCCGCCGTGTTCCGACAACTGCATGGGAATGATCTTCCCCGGATAGGGTGAGGCAAAAGCGACGTGGGATTTACCGCTCCCCTGATGGGTGAAGACCGTCATGAAGAGACTTTCCCCGGTCAGCATCCGTTTCCCGGCGCCGACCAGCTTATCCATGAAAGATCCCTGCTGCCCCGAGCCGTCGCCGAAGATCGTATTCATCTGGACGCCCTGACCCATGTACATCATTCCGCCGGCCTCGGCAACGACGCTCTCTCCCGGATCCAGTTCGATCTCGACGAACTGCATTTCATGCCCGAAGATTTCATAGTCGATTTCGTCGGCCTTCTGAGCCCCGGAGGGTGGTGGGGGCGGGGCGACGCTTCCGCTGCCGGAAAATTCCGGCCTGGAAGATGCCGGCACCCATCCCGGGAGTCCCTCGCAGAAGACATGGTCGGAAAGGGCGTAGGTGCCTCCGGCGAATGCCTGTCTGAGTTCATCCTCGCTCATCGGGCCGAAACTCTGGCCGTTTTTCGCTACATACCACTGCTTTTCACTCATGTCGCCTCCATCGCGCGATTATAAGGAAGTACGTGCCGGATCGGAAGGAGTTTCGCAGCGGAGCTGGGATCCACCCTGTTTTTCTACTGCGATTGGTGAAAAGACGGTAAAATCGCTTCGGGCCGGAGTGGCGGAATGGTAGACGCCGAGGACTTAAAATCCTCTGGAGGTAACTCCGTGCGGGTTCGAATCCCGCCTCCGGCACCACCTTTCCTTCAAATACTCCTTCATTGGGCACTACCGCCTGCGTCGATGATTTCCATGGATCAGTGGGAATTCGGATCCGCCTGAGGTACCCTTTGCCGCCGGAGGTGATATGGGACTTCTCAGCGGATCGGCCAGTGTGACCAGATGCCGAATTGACTCCAAACCGGAAACGATCGACTTCGACGAAGCCGCCTTCAGGGAGATTCCCTTTTCTTCGAGCATCCGGGAGCGAATTGGATTTCTTCCCGCGGAGCCCGGTGCGGACTATCAGATCGGCCAGCACCGATGGGTCTTCAGGGTTCGAATCGACGAGTTGAAGCCTGATCCGACTGCGGTCCGTGAGAGGTTCAAGGAGCTGTTGAAAGCGGAGCGTGACGCTGCCGGCGAGCTTTTCGTGCCGGCAGGCCGCAGGAAGGCTCTTCGAGAGCAGGCCGAGGAGGAGATTCTTGTGAACACGACTCCACGCTCAAAGATCATCGAGTGCTGTCTTGATCGGGAAAATCTCTGGATCGGATCGACCTCCGACACCGTTCTCGGGACAATTCTGATTCTTCTCCGCTCGGTCGGGGTCGAGGCCTCTCTCCGGACTCCATGGCTCGATCTCGGGGAGAATGATGAAGCTTCCGAAATCATCGACGCCCGTGAGGAATGGCAGTCCGTTCTCGGCTGTCGATTTCTCAAGACCTTTCTCAGTGACAATGACCTGATGATCGAAGCAGTCAAAGGTTCGGTCCGTATGGCGACCCCGGTCGCGAAGATCAGTCTTTCGGGAGAGATCATGGCGGAGATCCTCCGCTATGTGGAGGAAGATGCTGAAATACTCTCGGCG
>JANTFG010000114.1 GCA_024763555.1 Thermoanaerobaculales bacterium | reverse complement strand
CCGGAACAGCAATCGCCCTCGTCGATACGCTTCCCTCGAAGTACCGCTCGCTGGCAGACCAGGTCATCCGGGCGGCATCATCGGTTCCCGCAAATTTGGCGGAAGGCCGGGGGCGCTCCGGAAAAGACCGGCAGTACCACTTTCGGGTGGCGCTTGGGTCAGCCCGCGAAGTCGACGTCCACCTCAGGCTTTTGAGATCTATCGGAACGGTTGATCGTCAAAAAGCCACCAAGGCCGTTGAGCTTTTCGACCGCGTACGGGCGATGACCTGGAGGTTGCTGCATCCGCGGCGGTGAGGGGCCGGCGACGGGGCCGCCGTTCAGGCTGCCTCAACGCGCTTCGTTTTCTCCCGCTCGAGGTGGGAGCTGATCAAAACCTCTTTGTCATAACGCACCTCTCCGGTCACAATCTTGTAGATGACCTTGTGTCGCTGACGAGCAAGGGCCAAAAGGGCTGCGGTGTGAGGCTTCGGGTGCCCCTGGTAGTCCTTTCGCTTTTTGTCGTAATAGGCGCGGTCAAGAGCGCTGCGACTGATCGCCTGCTGGGATGAACAATACAGTACATGCAGGATCCTCTTGTTCGACCCACGATTGAGATGAGCGCTGTTGAGGGATTTCCCGCTTTTCCTCCCCAGAGGCGTGACCCCCGAATAATTCGCCGATGAGGCTTCGCTGGAATTCCTCGCCACCGGCAGATACTCCCCGATCAGTACTGCTGCTGTCACCACCCCGATCCCAGGCATTTCCAGCAACTTCCGACCGATCTCATGCTGAAGGACCAGCTTTTTCAGCTGCCTCTCGAGATCTGCGATTGCTTTCTCCAGCAACTCCAGCTCCTGGATGATGACCTCAATTTCCGTCGCAATCGCTTCCCTTTCCGGCGAAGGAATAACAATCTCCCCGGCGAGTTTCTTCACTGCTTCCGCTTTCACCTCAGCGTTCTTCTCATTGTATTTGCATGATCTGAAGATGACTTTCAGCGTCGATTTCCGGGCGCGACCAATCCCTTCAAAGGCCGGCCACCTCTTCAGAATCTTGCGAAGCGAAACGCTGGATGGCTTTGGCCCTTCCCAGCTCCGATCCAGAACAATCGGGGCCAACTCAAGCAATATTGACCTCAGCTGAGCCAGCAGGGACACCCGCCGATGCTGCAAACGAGAACGGGCACGACTCAATCGACACAGCACCCGCTCTTCCGGTCGAGGATCCGCAACTATACGGCACGCTTTCGATCCTACGAATACCATTCTCGCTGCAAGATACGCATCCCAGTGATCATCTTTACGGCCACAGCCCTCGCTCTCACGGAATCGGTTCAAAGCAAGCGTACCCACCTGACGAATCGTCAGACCGAATCCCTTTGCAATCTCAAACACCAGGCGACCGTGAGCTCGAGGGGCTTCCAGCGTCACAACAAGCTCTTCGTCATCCTCGAGCAGCATCAACACCTTGGCCAGTGCTTCCTCGATCGACTCTTTCCGATTCAAGCACGAAAAATGGTATGCCTCAGCCCCCTCAAGGTCCAGCAACACGCCCTCGTGCGTCTCCTCTGCCGTATCAAATCCAACAATCCGTTGCTTCTTCTCCATTGCGACCTCCTTTACTTTGGTCCCGCTATACCGATTCCGGAGCCGGTTCCTGCTCCCGCTCCGGCTCCTGTCCCTGCTCCGACCCCCCGCTCCGGCCCCTGCATCGGCGTCCCGCTCCGGTTCCTGCTCCTGGTCCGGAGTCGGTTCCGGCTCCGGCCCTCCGCTCCGTCCCGGGACCGCCTTCCCTGCCCCCGGACCCCCGCAGAGTCTGTTAGAATTTCCGGGCTTCTCGAGGTCTTCAAAGTTCTTGAGTCGGCAGAAAGGTGGAAAAATGAAGGCTGCCCCTGTATTGAATTGTGTTCTTGGACTGTTTCTCAGTCTGGCCTTACCTGTCTTTGGAGCGGAGCCGCTCCTGTATCACGGCCTCGCGCTGGATGCGCAGGGGAATCTCCTTGAAGCTTCAGTAAATGTTGAAGCGGCCTTCTTTAAGGCCGGCAGCGACGAGCTTCTGCGTCGGGAGGGTATTCCCGACCTGAGGATCCATGAAGGCCGTTTTGAACTCAAACTTGGAAGCGGAAAAGCCGCACGGATGGAGCCAGGCCTTGAAGAGCTTTTCCGTCGTTTTCCTGATCTGGAGATGGAACTGAGTTTCGATGGTGTCAGGCAGCAACCCCGGGTCCGCATCGAGCCTGCAGGCTTTTCTCAGGCCGACAGGGCCCTGTTAATGGGCCGCAGGCCGAAGCCGGGCGAGAAGCACTGGGAAGGCTATACCGTACCGGGAAGTGGAACGGCCATCGAGGCCGTGGCGCTTCAGCCGGCATCTTCCACCAGGACAGCATCCTCGGATCCGATGGTCGAAAGGAACCCCTTCCTTCTCGAGATGACGAAGCTGGGGGTTTCGCCGGCGGTCAGGGATCTCCCGGTTCAGAATCTCGATGCGAGGCCCAAGGTGCTCGAGGAATCCGCTGAGATCAACCCGCTGCGCCACGAGAATCTCTTCGATAAAGAGGGCCGTCGTTTCGGGACGGCGACCGAGAAGATGTCGGACCCTCTCGCGAATAGCTCGAGGAATAATGGAGGCAGGACAACGCCGGATCCCATCCTCAATTTTGCCGGGATCGGGAATGTCAACGGCGTCCATCCTCCGGATCCGGAAGGAGCTGTGGGACCCAATCACTACCTCCAGGTCGTCAACCTTTCCTTCGCGATCTACGACAAAAGCGGGAATCTGCTCTCCGGGCCTGTCGATACCAACTCTCTTTTCTCTTCGGCGGGAGGCGCCTGCGCGGCCGATAACAGTGGCGACGCCATTTTCATGTATGACGAGCAGGCAGATCGCTGGGTCTTGAGTCAGTTTGCCGTGAGCAGCGGACAGGCGGTATGTTTTGCAGTCTCGACGACGGATGATCCCACAGGTACCTACTATCTCTACCAGCTCAACACTCAGCGATTCCCGGATTATTTCAAACTTGGTGTCTGGCCGGATTCTCAGAACAACGCCTATTTCATGGGGACCAACACGGGCTACGGCGGCCAGTACGACATCTATGCCATTGACCGGGCGAGTCTTCTTGCCGGGACCACGCCAAGGCCGGCCCAGTATTTCCAGGATCATCCAAATCTCCTGATGCCGGCCGACCTCGATGGTGACAATCTGCCGCCCGAAGGCTCTCCCGGGATCTTCTACACCTTCCGCGACGGCGGAGAGTCCTACTTCGGTTCGCCGCCGAGCGACAGTCTCGATATCTGGGAATTCGACGTCGACTGGGATACGCCTTCCAACACCACCTTTTCCATGGCGCAGAGCTTCGTTCCGCCGGAGTTCGCGGACTTCAACTGGACCATCTGCGGATTCTTCGAGACGAGCTGCCTTCCCCAGCCTGGAACTTCCGTGAAGCTGGACAGTGGTTCCTGGTGGCCGATGCAGCGCCTTCAATACCGGAATTTCGGGCCCTACCAGAGCCTTGTCGGGACTTGGACCGTCGATGTCGACGGGAATGGCGACCACGCGGGTCTGCGCTGGTTTGAACTCCGAAGGACAGGGACGAATGCCTGGAGCATCGAGAAACAGGGGACCCACGCGCCCGATTCGGTCAATCGCTGGGAGGGCAGCACCGCCCTGGACGGAAGCGGCAATATGGCCATTGGTTTCAGTGTCGTTTCGGCGGCCGACACCATCTACCCCTCGATCCGCTACGCCACCCGGGCTCGCGATGCCGCAGCCTTTGACGCCGAGAAGACCCTGATCGACGGGAGCGGTTACCAGAGCAGCGACTACAACCGGTGGGGGGACTATGCCTCGATGGAGGTCGACCCGGTGGATGATTGCACTTTCTGGTTTACCACCGAATATATCGTCAACAGTGGATATTCCCCGTGGGAAACCCGCATCGGAACCTTCAAGGCCCCGGGATGTTCGGGGAACCTCGGGCTTGGAGTCTCACCGGCATCGGCATCACTCTGCGCGTCGACCGGCTCGACGAGTTTTGCCATCGAGCTGAGCGATCCCTTCATCGCGACGACGAATCTCTCCATTTCGGGTTGTCCGAGCGGCGCGCAATGCAGCTTCTCGGTCAATCCCGTGGTTTCACCTGCCACGTCAAGCAGTCTGGATCTCACGCAGCTCGATGCGGTTGCCACCGGCAGCTACAGCATGACGGTTACGGCCGTGGATTCCGTGGATTCGGCAACGACCCTGAACTCGAGCATCGAGATGGATCTCTACCAGGCGGCTCCCGGTGCTCCGGCCCTGGTAACGCCGGCCGACGGCGCCCAGAACCAGGACATTTCTCTGAGCCTGGAGTGGAGTGGATCGGCCGATGCCGCCACCTACCATTTCCAGCTGGCCGATGATCCGGCCTTCTCCAATATCCTCGTCGACAGGGATCAATTGCCTTCGACGAACACTCAGGTCTCATCTCTTCAGAGCAATACGGTTTACTACTGGAGGGTGAGTGGAAACAATGCCTGTGGAACGGGGTCGGTATCCTCAGTTTCCAGCTTCATGACGGCGCCGGCGCCGGGCGATTGCGGCGGGAGCAGTTCCGCTTCGGTGCACTTTGAAGAGGATTTCGAAGAGGGACTCGGTCTCTGGACCCACTCCGGAACCGGCGACAGCTGGGCAATCGTCCAGGATTTTGCATACGGCGGCGCCTCTTCGATGCATGCGGACGACCCGGATGCCCTCAGCGATCAATATCTCGTTTCTCCATCGATCGATCTTGTCGCCGGAGCGGATTCTTCAGCGCTCAGCTTCTGGTCGAAGCAGGAGATCGAAGACAGTAGTTCCGGATGCTATGACGGCGGTCTGGTTGAGATTTCTACAGACGACGGCGCAAGCTGGACCCAGCTCGCGCCCATTGTCGATCCCTATGACGGCCCGATTGAATCGAGCTACGAGAACCCGGCTGCGGGTATGGACGCCTGGTGCGGCGACCCGGAGGACTGGACGAAATCCGTCGTGATGCTCTCGTCCTACTCCGGTCAGACCATCCGGCTTCGATTCCGTCTGGCCTCGGATTCTTCCGTGGCTAAGGCAGGTTGGTGGATCGACGACCTGAGGGTCCAGAGCTGCGTCTCCGGTCCCTCCGATACGGTCTTCCTTGACGGCTTCGAAAGCGGTGATACGGGGCTTTGGTCCTGGTCGACCGCGCAGTAAACAAGAAATAATGCATCGGGCCCGGTCGTCGATCGGGCCCTTTTTTTGTTCTTGAACTTCGGTTTTCTTCGATTCGGGCTCGATCAGTCGCCGTGGGTCATGTAGAAGGAAAGTTCTTCCAGGTGAACCTTGAGGTCGACGGTCTTGACTCTGACAGATTCAGGCGCCCGAATCCTGGCCGTGGCGAAATTGAGAATGGCACGCAGCCCGGATTCCACCATCTGGTCGCAGATACGCTGGGCTGAGCGCGCCGGGGTTGCAATGACGCCGATCTCCGCCCGGCGCTGCTGCACAATCTCGCCCATCCGGGAGGAGTCCTCGACCAGGAGGCCCGAGGGAGTGGGCTGGCCGATCCGTTGTGGATCGGAGTCGAGGATGCCGACAACGAGAAAGCTGTCCCCGGAGAAACCGGAGTAGTGGCAGAGCGCCGTTCCAAGATTTCCCGCCCCGACGATCACCATGCGTCGTTCCCGGTCCAGGCCGAGAATCTCGATGAGGTACTGGCGGAGTTCCTGAACCTGATATCCGACGCCGCGGACACCGAATTCGCCGAAGTACGCGAGGTCTTTCCGGATCTGGGCGGAGTTGAGGCTGAAACGGCGGGCCAGTTCCTGGGATGAAACCGTTTCGATCCCAAGCTCGATCAGCCGATCGACACAGCGAAGGTAAACCGAGAGTCTCGCAATCGTCAGATCGGAGATGGCGGCTGGGTCGATCTTTCTCTTGAAGGAACTCATGTCCCGTGTGCTTCCTTAGCGCAGCAGGCTCAATGCTGCGATCTTGGCGGCGGCCATGAGTGGGGTGGGATAGATCCCGAGTATCACGACGGCCAGTGCCGAGAGGGCGGCCGCAGCCGTAATGGACAGTGAAGCGTCGACCGCGATCTCCTGCTTTGGTTCCGGCTTCATGTAGAGGGTATAGACAACCCGCAGGTAGTAGAAAGCCGAGATCAGCGAGTTGATGACCCCGATAACGGCAAGCCAGATGAGACCGGCATTGACCGCTGAACTGAAGATCATGAACTTTCCGATAAAACCGATGAAAGGTGGAATTCCCGCCAGGGAAAACATGCAGATCGTCAGTGCGAGGGCGGGCAGGGGACGTTTCCAGCCCTGGCCCTGGTAATCCGAGATCAGATGGGCCTCCTTCTCGGAATTTGAGAAATAGGCCACGATGGCGAAAGCGCCGACATTCATCAGGGTGTAGGCACCGATATAGACCAGTACGCCCGTACTCCCATCGATCCCCGCGACGATGACTCCAACCATGGCATAACCCATGTGAGCGATTCCGGAGTAGGCCAGCATTCTCTTGATATCGCGCTGGACGAGAGCCACGAGGTTGCCGAGAGTCTGCGAGGCGACGGCGATGATTGCAGCAGCAAGCAGCCAGTTCTGTGAAACGCGGAGCAATTCCATTCCGTCAACAATCCGCAAGAGGGCCACAATGACTGCGCCTTTGGGGACCACCGACAGGAAGGCCGTCACCGGGGTGGGTCCGCCCTGGTAGACGTCGGGAGCCCAACCGTGGAAGGGCACGAGCGCAAGCTTGAAACCGAATCCGCCGACGATGGCCGCCACGCCCAGGGCCAGAAGAGGGGAGATCGCGTGGCCGTGCCGGATGGAATCACCGATGACGATCAGGGAGGTGCTCCCCGTGGCGCCATACAGCAGTGCGATCCCGTAGACGACGAAGGCTGAGGCAAAGGCCCCGACGATGAAGTACTTCAGGCCGGCCTCGATGCTGATCGCCGTTTCGCGAAGGAAGGCGTTGAGAACATAAAGCGGAATCGACAGCAGCTCCAGGCCGAGGAAGAGCGAAAGGGCATCCGTGGAAGAGGCCATGACCATCGCCCCGGCGCCGGCCAGCATCAGGAGGGCGTAAAACTCAGCCCGATCTATCTTAAGTTTCCGGAAATAGGGACCGGCGATCCATGCTGAGAGGAAAAGCGCGCCCAGGAAAAAAATGTCCACAAAGACCGTCAGTGCATCGATGCTGAGCATGCCGCGCCAGCAGCTGCCGGGCAGTGGGCCTGAGACCCGGGCCCAGGCGGCCAGGACGATCACCAGGAGGCTCAGCTCCGAGGCGTACTTTCGGACTCCCTCGGAAAAGGAAGCCGACAGGAGGATCAATCCACCGCCGAAGCAGAGAAGGATTTCCGGCAGAAGGGCGAGGAGATCGGAAGTGCTTGGTATCAACATGATGACCTCAGTGCTGGAGCAGAAGCCTGACTGCGGCTTCCATCGGTGAGAGGAATGTCGAGGGGAAGACCCCGATCCAGACGATCAAAACGATCAATGGAATTGTTGTCAGGATTTCCCGGAGATTCATGTCCTTGAGGTCCTTGTTCTCATCGTGGACCATCGGATTCCAGAAGACCCGCTGAACCATCCAGAGCATGTAGACCGCGCCGAAGATGATTCCGAGACCTGCGAAGATGACGGCGGTCGGAGCAACGCTCCAGGAACCGGAAAGAATCAGGAACTCGCCGATGAAACCGTTGAGCCCGGGCAGCCCGATCGAGGAGAGGGTGGCAAGCAGGAAAAAGGCGGTATAGATCGGCACGACGGTGGCAATGCCGCCATAATCCGCGATCATCCGGGTATGCCGCCGCTCATAGACGACGCCGACAAGAAGGAAGAGTGCGCCGGTCGAGAGTCCGTGATTGACCATCTGGAGAATCGCGCCCTGGGTTGAGGCAATCGTCCCGGCGGCGAGGCCGAGCATGACGAAGCCCAGGTGGCTGACCGAGGAGTAGGCGACCAGCTTCTTCATATCGGGCTGGACCATGGCGACCCACGCCCCGTAGAGGATCCCGATGACGGCCAGGATCATGACGACCGGCCGGGCGGCATCCCAGGCATCGGGGTAGAGGACCCGGTTGAAACGCAGGAAGCCATAGGTCCCGAGTTTCAGCAGCACGCCCGCGAGGATGATCGAGCCTCCGGTCGGGGCCTCCACATGGGCGTCGGGAAGCCAGGTATGGACCGGAAACATCGGGACCTTGATCGCGAAGGCCAGGGCGAAGGCTAAGAAGGCCAGCCCCTGGGGACTGGAGAAACCGGCAAAAACCAGCTTCGGCGCCCAGATGGCCCACACCGAGTAATCAAAGGTCCAGGAACCGGTCGCAGAAAACACCTGCCGGGCCGTGTAGAGGATCGCGATGAGCATGAAGATCGAACCCACCATCGTGAAGATGAAGAACTTCACGGCAGCGTAGATCTTGCGGGGACCGCCCCAGACGCCGATGATGAAGTACATCGGGATCAGCATCAGCTCCCAGAAGACGTAGAAGAGGAACATATCCGTCGCCAGGAAGGCGCCGAGCATCCCCGTGCTCAGGAGCAGCAGCGAGATGTGAAAGCCCTTGACCTTGTCGGAAATCGAGGTCCATGAGGCCAGGATCACGATTGGGACCAGGAAGGTCGTCAGCAGAACCAGAAGCAGAGAGATCCCATCGATTCCGAGCTGGTAATTGATTCCGAACTGTGGGATCCAGGAGATCTTCTCCGTCATCTGCATTCCGCCGGAGTCCGGGTCGAAACCCAGCCACACGAGGATCGAGAGGAAGAAGACGGCCAGTGAGCCCAGCAGGCTCAACCAGCGAACCAGCTGGCCCTTGCGTCCCGGAACCAGGCCCAGAAGGATGGCCGCTACTGCCGGGCTGAGGGCGACGAAAGAGAGAAGATGTGTTTCAAGCATGAGTCGACCACCTACCAGAGGATTGCGGCCAGGACGATGACGCCGAGGGCCACGGAGAGTGCGTAGTTTCGAACATTGCCCGTCTGCAGGAAGCGGAGGATATCGCCCGTCAGCTCGGTGATAAAGGCCGAGCCATTGACGATGATGGTGTCGATCAGCAGCACATCGACGATCTTCCAGCAGAAGGTGGCGGCATGGAAAATGGGCCGGATGACGATCGCTTCATAGATTTCGTCGATCCAGTACTTGTTGAGGATGAGCCGGTAGGCCAAAGACCAGCGCTCGGCCAGAGCTTTCGGAACGGAAAACTCGGGGTCTTTCTTGTACCACTTCATCGCCAGAAGGATTCCGCCCGTGGCGACGGCCACCGAGAGCAGGACCAGGCCCCACTCAAGGCCCAGCGAGACAGCATGCTCGGCGTGCTCAGCGCCGTGGTGCGCAACCAGGGGTCCGAGAAAGTTGTCGATGAAGGAGGTGTCCTTGAGGCCGAAGAGCTGGCCGGGGAATCCGAGCAACAGTCCGCCGATGGCGGCACCGGTCGCCAGAACGACCAGGGGAAGGGTCATCGTCCAGGGAGATTCATGGAGATGGTGTTCGGCTTCCTCTCCGCCGCGGAAATCACCCTCGAAGGTCATGTAGACCAGCCGGAACATGTAGAAGGCCGTCAGGCCCGCGCCGGCCAGGCCGAGGAACCAGAGCAAATAATACCAGCTGCCGAAACCGTTGAGGTTGGAGTGCCCCGCCTCGAAGGCCTTGGCCAGGATGGCGTCTTTCGAGACAAAACCTGCAAAGGGAGGGATTCCGGCAATCGCAATGGTTGCGACCCAGAAGGTCCAGTAGGTAATGGGCATTTTCTTCTTCAAACCGCCCATCTTTCGCATGTCCTGCTCCCCGCCGCAGGCATGGATCACTGAACCGGAACCGAGGAAGAGACAGGCCTTGAAGAAGGCGTGGGTCACGACGTGGAAAATCGCCGCAACGAAACCGCCGACGCCCGCCCCCAGGAACATATAGCCAAGCTGGGAGACCGTGGAGTAGGCGAGGACCTTCTTGATGTCGTTCTGGGCCAGACCGATTGTCGCCGCAAAGACCGCCGTCAGGCCGCCGACGACGGCGACAAGAAACATCGCCGCGGGCGCCGCCTGGTAGATGAAATTGCTTCGCACGACCATGTAGACACCGGCCGTGACCATGGTGGCGGCGTGGATCAGGGCGGAGACGGGCGTGGGACCCGCCATGGCATCGGGAAGCCAGACGTAGAGCGGAATCTGGGCGCTCTTGCCGATGGCGCCGACAAAGAGCAGGCATCCGATGATTGTCAGTGTCGCCGTCGGGACTTCTCCGCCGCCGTGGCCGCCGATGAGTCCGGCCAGGGTGTGAAACTCGAGGGTCTTGAAGTGAGCCAGAGTGATGAAAATGGCCAGCAGAAAACCGAAATCACCGATCCGGTTGACGATGAAGGCCTTCTTCCCCGCAGAGGCGCACCAGTCCTTCTCGAAGTAGAATCCGATGAGGAGGTAGGAGCAGAGCCCGACGCCTTCCCATCCGATGAAGAGAACCGCCATATTCGAGCCCAGGACCAGGGTCAGCATGGAGAACATGAAAAGGTTGAGGTAGCCGAAATAGCGGGCGTAGGCGCGGTCGCTCTCCGAGTGCATGTAGCCTACGGAGTAGAGGTGGATCAAAAAACCCACGAAGGTCACGAAGCCCAGCATGATGGCCGAAAGTGGGTCCAGCTGGAAGGAGGCGCTGACCGTGATAAAGCCGGCGTGGATCCAGGTAAAATATGGCTCGATGATCGGCTCCGCACCGTGATGTACGGTGGCGAATTGCCACAGCGCAACCCAGGTCGCCAGCATGGCGCCACCGGATGCCGCCAGCCCGACGAGGTTA
>JANTFG010000113.1 GCA_024763555.1 Thermoanaerobaculales bacterium | reverse complement strand
TCGATATCCTTGCTGAAAGCCTGGATGAACTTGAGATTCTCCTCGAGATGGCCCGGGAGGGCGAGGAAGGTGCGGGGAAGGAGCTGGAGTCGACGCTGAATTCCCTTCGTCCGAAACTGGACCGCATCGAGCTGACGATGAAGATGAGCGGAGAACACGATCGCTCCAACGCATTCATCGAGATCCATCCCGGAGCCGGGGGGACCGAAAGCCAGGACTGGGCGCAGATGCTGGAACGACTCTATCTCCGCTGGTGTGAGCGCCGGGGCTTTGAGGTCGAGCTGATGGACGAGCAGCCGGGCGACGAGGCGGGCCTCAAAGCCGCCACCCTTCGGGTCAAGGGCGACTGGGCCTACGGTCATCTCAAGTCCGAGAACGGAATTCATCGTCTTGTGAGGATTTCCCCCTTTGATTCCGCAGCGCGAAGGCATACCTCTTTTGCCTCCGCCCACGTCTATCCGGAAGTCGATGAGGAGGTCGATATCGAGATCCCCGAAAAGGATCTTCGGATCGATCGCTACTGTTCCTCAGGACCGGGCGGGCAGGGCGTCAATACGACCTATTCAGCCGTTCGTGTAGTTCACGAGCCGACGGGAGTGATCGTGACCTGTCAGAATGAGCGCTCCCAGATCAAGAACCTGGCCTCCGCGATGAAAGTGCTGAAGGCCCGCCTCTATGAGCTGAAGATGGCCGAGATGGAGGAGGAACTGGATAAGATCAAGGGGCCGAAGAAGGACATCGCCTGGGGCCACCAGATCCGTTCCTATGTGCTGCATCCCTATCGGATGGTCAAGGATCTCAGGACGAATTACGAGGTCGGAGATGCCGACCGGGTGCTTGACGGAGATATCGACGGCTTCATCGAGGCATACCTCCACTGGTCGGCCCAGCAGAAGTCCTGATCGCGGCTGGGTGGGCGGAGATGGATCTGGAGCGTATCCGGGACAGTGGAATGGATCGTTGGATCGGGACCGTCCTGCCTTGAACCAGCCCACGGGGCTCAACCCAGGGGCTCTGTCGCTATTTATTGGATATCAGACGATGTATGCTTTCAGCCGGAGGTCGAGTCATGACAGGACGTGTTTTCAGAGCGGTTTTTTCCCTCGTAATCATCTCCCTTCTGCTTCCCGGCAGGGGAGAGGCGCAGGCGATCAATGAGTTTTTCACCGGCCCGCAGGGCTCCGGCTTTGTGGAGATTCGGGACGGTCTCTCGGATGAGAGCGGGGAACTCTGTGTCCTGGTCCTTTCCGGGGATGAAAGGTTGGAGGGTGTCATTCTTCAGGCTCTGGAGCTGAATACTGCGGGTGAGGCTGGTTTTCGTACCAGCGAGTCTTTTCGTCCTCCCGCCGGAAGTTCGTGGACTCTGCTGCTGGTTCAGGCCTCCCAATGCAGCAGCATGACGGGGACTGATCTTGACCGTGACGGTGACGGCGTCTTTGATCAGCCCCTCCGCTGGAAAAATCTGCTGGACTCGGTCTCGGTTTCGGCCGGAAAGCCGGGAGAGATGCTCTTCAGCAGGACTATCCTGGGACCGGAGTTCTTCCGCTCATCCGGTCCATGGCTGGGGGCAGCCCGCTTTGAAGGCCCAAATAGCACAGATACGGCAGGTAGCTGGAAGAGAGATACGGTGGCCACACCGGGCCGCAAGAACCTCTCTCGTGATGACTACTATGCGGGCGTCGATACCAGCAGTCCTGCGAACCTCAGGGCTTCCCTCCACAATCTGATCAAGGGCCACACGGTGTATCCCTATTCCTCCAGCTCAACTGATACCTGGGACATTCTCAAGCAGGCTGATGAGGATCCCAATGATCCCACGAAGATTCTTGATATTTACAAGAACCACTCCTTCATCAAGGGAAGCGAGCAGGATAACGGGAGTTGTACGAATTGCTACAACCGTGAGCACAGCTGGCCGAATACCTACGGTTTCAGCAGCAGCGGCGATACGCCCTACACCGATTGTCACCATCTCTTTCTCTCCGACAAGCGCTACAACGGCGACCGGGGCAGTCTGCCATATGGAGACTGTACAAGCGGATGCAGCGAGGACCCAACCGAGGTTAACAACGGAACCGGGGGCACGGGGATGTCCAACTGGTATGGAAGTTCTGTCTGGGAGACCTGGTCCGGGCGCCGTGGGAATGTCGCGAGAGCGCAGTTTTATATGGACGTGCGCTATGAAGGCGATGTGGCCGGAGAACCCGACCTCGTGCTGACCGACAACCCCTCACTGATCGTCAGCACGGGTAGCTCCCCGGCCTACATGGGCCTGAAATCGGCGCTCCTTCAGTGGAGCAGCGAGGACCCGGTCGACGATCTCGAACGACAGCACAACGATGTTGTCTATTCCTACCAGGGCAATCGCAATCCTTTTGTCGATCATCCCGAGTGGATCGCCTGTGTTTTCGAGGGCGTGTGCAGCCTCTTCACTGACGGCTTCGAAAGTGGAGACTTTTCAGCCTGGTCCACAGTTGTCGGAAACTGAGTTTTCCAGAGGCGGGTTGCGGAGCTTCCGGCCCTAACCGGAAGCGTATTGGCGATGATCCGGGGCCGAGTCGGCTTCCGGAGATGCGGCCGGCTGGACTGAAGGACGATGGGCGCGTATTCTGGCTTCATGAATACGGAGACGATGGACGGGCGTTGGGAAGAGCTGATCTCCATCGGGAGGCTGATGTGGGAGCGTTCACTGATCGCAGGCACCGACGGAAATCTCAGTCTGCGCATCGGCCCGGATCGGATTCTTGCGACGGCCACCGGCGTACCGAAGGGACGGATGAAAGCAGACGATCTCGTTGTGATCGACGCTTCGGGCAGGCGAATCTCCGGTGACAGGGATGCTTCCTCCGAGATCCGTGTTCACCTCGCGGCCTATGCGGTGCGCCCCGATATTTCGGCTGTGGTTCACGCCCATCCGCCGGCAGCCCTGGCCATGTCGCTGGCCGGGATCGAGATGGAACCGCCGTTCATTCCCGAATCAGTCCTCAGCCTGGGTCCGGTTGCACGTGCCGAGTACCGGACACCGGGCTCGATGGAACTGGCCGGTGTGCTCGAAGAGAACCTGCGCTGTCACGACGCCATCATGATGGAGCGGCACGGCGCCCTGACCCTCGGGCGAAGCCTGGAAGAGGCCTACAATCGCATGGAGTCACTCGAGCATACCGCGAAGACCATCTGGATGGCCAGGGCACTGGGGCCGGTGGAGCCGCTTCCGGCGCCAGAGCTTCATCGACTGGAAGATCTCGCCCGGAAGGCTGCGCCGGAACATCCCCGGCAACGGGACCCCGTCTGCCGCAGGGGGCTGCAGGACACGGGCCCTGAGGAGATCTCCTCGCTGGTTCGAGATGTCCTCGCCCGGGTCCGGGAGAGAAGCTGATGTCGGGGCCTCGGTGACGGCCGATTGGGCTGAAGATCTGCTACGAGGTTCATCATTTCTCCCACGATCAGCTCTGTGAGGCCTTCAGGCGCATGGATGGGATTCTCGAGAGTATCGCAGGCGAAGAGGACCTGAGATTGTTGCGTTCAGGCGAGGCTCTTCCCAGGAGGCCGGAATTTTTCGAGGATCATATCCACTTCAACGAGGCCGGATCCGGAAAATTCGCCGAGTTGCTGGCCGGGGAGATGGGTTCCGAGAATTCTCAGCCTTCTGAGTGAGCGATTCTCAATACCGGGTTGAGCCGGGAATTCGCGCCGGCCCGGATGGGAGATTTCGTCCGACCATGGCCGTCTCCGATCGACCGATTGAGGGGAACTCAGCCACCGCTTTGGTCGAAGAGTCTGATCAGGGATGGAGAAAAGTAGGCCGGGTCCGGTTTCAGCCCGGGGGCCAGGGCCTTGACCTGTGCGAGGTCCTCGGCGGCCAGGGTCCTTAGTTTCCCACTTTCCTCCTCTTCGGCGAGTCTCGCTGAGTTCAGGCGGGCGGCGGCGCGGAGAAGGAAGGATGCTGCGCGCATCCTGGAGTCGGGCGCATTGATGCTTTCGAGGTGCCTGAGAACCGACGGGTAGTCCCCCGCGAAAAAGGCCAGGGTCGCCTTGTAGAGGGAGTCCGGAACTTCGGGCCCGGAATCGACGGGAGTCGGAATCGGCTGCGGCTGAAGGGCGGCGGGCGCCCTCGTCGGCAGGGGTTGCGGAGTCGGCGTCGGCTCGGGCTCTTCCAGTTCTTTCCTTCGGGCCTCGACCCTCTGGTCGACGCGGCTCTGGAGTTTCTCGAGATCAAGAGTGATCGAGGCGGCGCGGGTAGTGGCATCAGCCAGGGCGAGGAGATTCCCCCCCTTCTTCGCACGCTCAATTTCGCTGCCAAGATCTGAGATCCGACTCGCGGCGCTGCCCTCCTCGCTCTTCCAGTCTGCCGGCGGTTTTTCCAGGATTTGGGCTGCGGCGCCCAGGGAATTCTTGAGCCTTGCGTTGGCGGCTCTTGCCTCGGAAAGGGCTCTCTGAGCCTTGTCGTAGCGCTGCCGAAGCGCCTGAGGGTCGAGCGTGGGTGTCGGCGTCGGTGCTGAAACCTTAAGAGCTGCCGTGATCTTTGCCTCAAGCCTCTCAAGATCTGTCTGTGGGGCCACACCGTAGGATCGCGATTTTTCAAGATACTGCCGGGCGAGCTTGATGTTTCCGCAGAGGAAATGGGCGCGGGCCAGGGTCAGGTAGGGAAGGTAGTCGATCCTGCGCTGGGCGTAGGTGCGCTTTCCGATCTGGGGTTTGGGCTTGTCGACGACCGCCGCGCCGAGGCTTTCGATGGCTTCCGGGGAACACTCGCCTGCCTCCACCTGATTGATGGCGTTCTGATAATCCTCGTACCATCGGGCCGCCTGCAGCTGTCCCGGGGCAAGAAGCAGGAGGCAGCAGAGCAGATCGCGGAAGAATCGAGTCCTGTGCACCCGAGGATTATACGGCCTCCCGAACGATTGACCCAGTTTTCATTCCGAGGTAGCCTCGATGGAGCAGCAAAGGGGAGGTAGGAATGCGAAGAATCTCGGTCTTTCTTGTTCTTCTGGCGGCAATGGGCGGTCTTCTGATGGTTGATTCGGCCGAGGCGCAATCCGATGGTTTCGCCTTCACCGGCATCAACTTCAACTTCAGTAACCCCGGCGCCCGGGCACGCGGCATCGGAGGCGCCTTCGTCGCCATTGCCGACGATTCGACCGCGGCCCTGGCCAATCCTGCGGGGTTGGCCTACCTCGAGCGGGAATTCACCCTGGAGTTTACTCACGATGAGGATGAGTATCCCATCGGTCAGTTGACCCAGGGCGGGGTGGAGGTCAGTATCGGACCAGGAAGCCTGACGGCAACAGGACTCGAAGACCCCTTTCGTGTCCGGGCTGAGAACACTTCCGATCGACTCAACTATGCAAGCCTGCTGCTGCCCCTGAAGAAGGATCGGATGACCCTGGCACTCTTTTATGGTGTTCTGGCCGATATCCGGAGTCGATTCGATGTGGGATACGGCCTTGTCTGTATTGATGCCTCCGGCCATGCACGTCTTCCTGCCGGCGGTGAGGCTTGTAGCATTAATTTTGCAGACCCCTCAAACAGTGATGTCTATACCCCCTATCCCGGGCAGAGCGTGGACTATTCGATGAAGACCGAGACCACCGGAGCAGCGCTGGGCTACCGCCTCAATGATCGCTGGTCGATCGGAGGATCCCTGATGCTGGGTCAGACAAAGCTGAGAGCCCTGGCAAACTCCAACTTTATTGGTACGGCGAGTACTGTTGCCGAAGAGACCCTGGGTGACGATCAGGATCTGATCTTCGGCGCCGGGCTTCTCTACCGGGCGGAGCGCTGGGGATTCGGCTTGAGCTATCGCTCGGTTTCCAGGTATGATCTCAGGAACAGGCTGCTGAATGGTCCGGAAACAGATCTTTTTGAAACGAGAAACTTCCCGGCCACATTGAAGGTGCCGGAACGGATTGCCGCCGGTCTGGCCTTCTTCCCGGGAGAGAACTGGGTGATCTCAACGGAAGTGACGCAGATCTCATATTCCCAGGTTATTGAGGATATGCGACCCTTCGATCCCCGGGTCAACGAAGCCGGGATTCGCTATCGGATCGACGATGTGACGGAATACCATCTCGGCGCCGAGTACACGAAGTTCAGGAAGAACAGGGGTTGGAGCCTCCGGGCCGGCTGGTACCGGGATCAGACTCATCTCCCCTGGGTACGGGAGGAGTATTCGGATCCCATCGGAGACCCGGCAGGTGATGGGGTCCGGGCAGTGGAAAGCCTGGTTCGGGCTCGATTTGCGGAGGACATCGACCACTTTACCGTAGGTTTTGGGATCTCGTCGGGAGCTTTGCGCCTGGATGCAGCCCTGGATTGGACGGATCAGTCCGGGATCGACTATCTGATCAGTGGGGTCTTCTACTTCTGAGCCCGGCTCCCGGTGGGTTCTTTTGAGACCATCCGGGAGGGCGCCTTCTTGTAGAAGGCCTTGAAACGCCGCGAAAAATGAGAGGGAGAGCTGAAACCGAGGCGGTAGGCCGTTGAGGTGACCGAGAGGGAGTCCTCCCGCATCAGTCGCAGCGCCTCCCGCATCTTGACGGCGATGATCAGTTCTCTGGGTGTGCACTGCAGGGCGTTGCCGAGCACCCTTTCCAGAGTACGCAGGGAGATATTGAGGTCTTCGGAGAGCTCGGTGGGAGAGTAGGGATCGTTGATCCGCCGGAAGATGGCAAGAATCGCCTCACCTTCGGGTTTCAGGGCGCCGGAGTTTTCACCGGCGACCAGTTTCCGGATGAATGTGGTTTTTCCGTGCAACACATCGGCCGTGACATGAGAATCGATGATGCCCGTGGTTTTTTCTTCTCGAGCTTCGGCAGGGGAATCCGGAATCGGTCCGCCTTCATCGGGCAATTCGATCTCCAGCCTGTCCAGGCGCCGGATCAGTCCGCGGACCTGCCGCCGGTAGTGGAACTCCCTCCAGAACAGGATCACCAGCGCGGCCAGGAGTGCAAGAAGCATGAGCAGCAGCGGTTCCATGGACTGAGTGTACCACTGCATTGACATCCGAAGGCCCATGGATGGTTTGTTTTGGGCTGATCAGAGCAGTTTCTTCAGCCACTGTGCGCGGTGCATCCGATAGAGAATCCGATCGACCGCCTGCAGGGCGGCTTTTGAGTTCGTGCCGGGATGACGGTGGGAGGGGCTGGGCAGAGCTGCGATCAGACGGGCGGCCTCCTCATCCCGTACTTCCGATGCTGGTTTGTGGAAGTAGTACTCGGAGGCGGCTTCGACACCAAAGACTCCGGGACCGAATTCCACGCAGTTGAGATAAAGCTCGAGGATGCGCTTTTTCGAGAGGTTTCGCTCCAGTTTCCAGGTCAGGATGGCTTCCTCGACCTTTCTCCGGAAGCTGCGTTCCGGTGAGAGCCAGAGGTTCTTGGCCAGCTGCTGGCTCAGCGTTGAAGCGCCGCGGAGCCTCCTGCCTCCCAGGGCTGATCTCAGAGCTTCCCGGATCTCGTGGAGTTCGAATCCGCGATGATGAAAGAAATTGATGTCTTCGGAGACCAGCAGGGCGATCTTGAGATCGTCGGAGATTTCCTCGTAGGGAACGGGTGCCCAGAGCACACGCTGGCCGGCATCCCGCTCGCGCTCGATGAAAGCCGTGCTCTTCGGGAAGGAGGTCTTCAGGCCGCGTGGGCTGGGAGTCGAGGCGATGAGCCAGAGGACGGAGAGCATGAGGCCGAGGAGAATGAGAAAACATCCCCCGATCACCCATCTCATAAAGCTGCGCAGGATGCTCCGATCCTTTTTCGCCATATTTCGAGGGTAGCAAATCTCGAATGAGAGCGGGAGCTGCGGGCGGAGGGCCGGAACGGGAGCGGGAACAGGATCCGGAGCAGGAGCAGGAGCCGAAGACCGGAGCCGGCGCGTTCGTGGCTTCCTGAATGGAACAGGTGGACCGAGCATTGAGCCTGAGACTGCTGCTGATTCTGACCCTGTTTCTGACGCTGTCGCTGAGCCTGTTTCTGAAACCGGAGCTGGGACGCGGTGGCCGAGACCCATGCGGTCGTCGAATTTCGACCACTTCGAGCGTGATTCTGGCGGTTCAGTCTCCCGTTTCGGGTGTGAGGCCCCGCTCCGGGTGCGGCTCCTGCTCCTGCTCCGGTCCCCGCTCCTGCAGCATACCGGGACGCTTCGTCTAAAAACAAACCCCAGCGCGAATACTTCAGATCAAGACAGGGCTTCACAGCCGCTCTATTTCCCGCTAAAGTGTGAGCATGCAGATGAAGGATCTTTCCTCCCGTCACGCCCTGGTCACCGGCGCCGCCGGCTTTATCGGATTTTCCCTCTGCCGAAGGCTCCTCGAAGAGGGCTGGAAAGTCGTCGGCGTGGACAATCTCAATGATTACTACGACCCGAACTTGAAGCAGAACCGTCTCGAGATCCTGAAAAAGGAGTCCGGATTTGAATTTCGGCGCATGGATATCGCCGATCGCGAGGGGATGAAAGCGCTCTTTGAAGAGCTGAGCTTCAGCGTGGTCGTCAATCTGGCGGCGCAGGCAGGAGTCCGCTATTCCCTGGTCAATCCCCTGGCCTATGTCGATTCGAATCTCGTCGGTTTTGCCAATCTCCTCGAGGGTTGTCGGCACTCCGGGGTCGAGCATCTGGTCTATGCCTCATCTTCCTCGGTCTACGGCGCCAACACCAGCTATCCCTTCTCGGTTCACGACAATGTGGACCACCCCGTGTCCCTCTATGCGGCGACGAAGAAGGCCAACGAGCTGATGGCTCATACCTATTCCCATCTCTACGGGCTGCCGACGACCGGGCTCCGTTTCTTTACTGTCTACGGGCCCTGGGGACGTCCGGACATGGCTCTTTTCAAGTTCACGAAGGCCATCCTGGCGGGCGAGGCGATCGATGTCTACGGCGAGGGGAATATGCAGCGGGATTTCACCTATATCGACGATATCGTCGAGGGTGTCGTCCGGGTGATGCAGAAGATCCCGGAGGGGAATCCGGAGTGGAGTGGTGATGATCCGGATCCCTCCTCGAGCCGGGCTCCGTGGAGGGTCTATAACATCGGCAATAACCACCCGGTCGAGCTGATGCGCTTCATCGAAGTGATCGAGGAGGCGCTGGGCCGCCCGGCCGAGAAAAATCTCCTGCCGATGCAGCCGGGCGATGTGCGTGCGACCGCAGCCGATGTTGAGGCTCTGGGCGAAGCCGTGGGTTTCCACCCCTCCACTCCGATCGAAGAGGGGATCCGACGCTTTATCGACTGGTATCGCGAGTACTATTCCTGAATGATCAATACACGCTTGAGAAGGTGAATTATGACTGAGAAGAGAAGCGACGATTACCTGGCACCGGATGAGATTCTCATCGACGGTCCCCGTCGCTCCCTGGCCAAGGCCTTGACGTGGAGGATTATCGCGACCTCGACCACGATGGCCATCGTTGCAGTTTTCACTGGAAAGCTCCTGCTCGCGACCAGCGTCGGGATTGTCGAGAGTCTCTCGAAGATGCTCTTTTACTATCTTCATGAGCGGGCATGGAATGCCTCCCGTTTCGGAAAGATCGTCGACAAGGCGAAGAGCGATCACGTCAGCGCCCACCGGAGTGCGGTGACGGCGGAGGAAAGGGAGCAGGCGACGGGTACATCGCCGGTGACTCTGTGGTTTACAGGCTTGCCGGGGTCCGGAAAGACGACTCTCTCATATGCCCTTGAACGTCGCCTCTTTGATGCGGGCTTGCGGGCCGTCGTCCTCGATGGTGAGAATATGCGCCTGGGTCTCTGTCGGGATCTTGGCTTCGAGCATGAAGAACGATCGGAGAATGTCCGCCGGACCGCTGAGAGTGCAAAGATTCTCAACAGGGCCGGCGTGATCACGATTTGTGGGCTCATCTCTCCCTACGAGGAGGATCGTCGCCGGGCCGAGGGAATTATCGGGAAGGACAGGTTCTTCGAGGTCTTCCTGGATGCTCCGGAAGAAATCAGGCGAAAGCGCGCCTCGAAATATGATCTTGCGGAGAAGGGTGAGATCAAGTTCTTCTCAGGCGTCAGCGACCCTTATGATCGTCCCTCAAGACCGGATCTTTATCTCAATACGGCTGAGACCGACGTCGACCGCTGCCTGGATCTCCTGGTGGAGCTGGTGATGGGTCGGCAGGAGCGGGAAGAACAGAAGAGGGAGAAGGTCTGATGTCACCGAGTCAAGCAGAAATACTTGCTGGAAAAATCGAACAACGGGAGGCCCTCATCGGAGTGATTGGTCTGGGCTACGTCGGACTTCCCCTGGCCATGGCCTTCGCCGAAAAGGGTTTTGATGTTCTGGGTTTTGACGTTGATCCCGCAAAAATAGATGCGATCAAGAAGGGCCGATCCTATATCCAGCATCTGGATCCCGAGCGCCTGCCGGCAATCGTCAGTACGGGGAGGCTCAATGCAACAGTTGATTTTTCCCGCCTTTCGGCGATGGATGCGATTTTGATCTGCGTTCCGACGCCCCTGACGGCCCAGAGGGAGCCGGAGATGCGTTATGTCAAGGCGACCGCGGAGGAGATTGCGAAAAATATCCGGAAAGCTCAGCTGGTGGTCCTCGAATCCACAACCTATCCCGGCACGACCGATGAGGTGCTGAGACCGATTCTGGAAGCCTCAGGCCTGCGCTGCGGGGAAGACTTTTTTCTGGCCTTTTCGCCCGAGCGGGAAGACCCGGGCAATCCCGATTTCCAGACGACCACTATCCCCAAAGTGGTCGGCGGTGTCGGTGAAACCGCAGGCGATCTTGCGGAAACGCTCTATTCAAGTGTGATTACGCGGACGGTTCGGGTTTCCTCCTCCCGAGCGGCCGAAGCCAGCAAGCTGATGGAAAACATCTTTCGCGCCGTCAACATTGCGCTGGTCAACGAGCTGAAGATCGTCTTCGATTCCATGGGAATCGATATCTGGGAGGTTCTGGACGCGGCGGA